>NZ_VKHT01000617.1 GCF_014141535.1 Streptomyces alkaliphilus
GCCTTCATCCGCGCCTGTCGCGGTGAACCCGTGCCCCACACCCCTGTGTGGTTCATGCGTCAGGCGGGCCGTTCCCTCCCGGAATACCGCAAGGTGCGCGAGGGCATCGCGATGCTCGACTCCTGCATGCGCCCCGACCTCGTCACCGAGATCACCCTCCAGCCCGTGCGTCGGCACGGCGTGGACGCCGCGATCTACTTCAGCGACATCGTCGTCCCGCTCAAGGCCATCGGCCTGGACCTCGACATCCGCCCCGGCGTCGGGCCGGTCGTCGAGACCCCCGTGCGTTCGCGCGCCGACCTCGAGCGCCTCCGCCCCCTGGAGGCCGGCGACGTCGACTACGTCACCGAGGCCGTGCGGATGCTGACCGCCGAACTCGGCCCCACCCCGCTGATCGGATTCGCCGGCGCCCCCTTCACCCTCGCCAGCTACCTCGTCGAGGGCGGGCCCTCCCGGAACCACGAGCACACCAAGGCCCTGATGTACGGGGACCCCGGGCTCTGGGCCGACCTGCTGGACCGCCTCGCCGACATCACCGCCGCCTTCCTGCGCGTGCAGATCGAGGCCGGCGCCTCCGCCGTGCAGCTCTTCGACTCCTGGGTCGGCGCGCTCTCCCCGCGCGACTACCGCGAACGCGTGATGCCCGCCTCCGCCAAGGTCTTCGACGCCGTCTCCGGATACGGCGTACCGCGCATCCACTTCGGTGTCGGCACCGGCGAACTCCTCGGCGACCTCGGCGAGGCCGGCGCCGACGTGGTGGGCGTCGACTGGCGGGTCCCGCTGGACGAGGCGGCCCGGCGCACCGGCGGCACCAAGCCCCTGCAGGGCAACCTCGACCCCGCCGTGCTCTTCGCCCCCCGTGCGGCGGTGGAGGAGCAGACCGACCTGGTGCTGGCCTCCGCCCGCGACCTGCCGGGCCACGTCTTCAACCTCGGCCACGGCGTGCTGCCGGACACCGACCCCGAGGCGCTCACCCGCCTGGTGGAGCACGTCCACCGGCGCACCGCGCGCTGAACCGGGGACCCGAACCGCCACCGGCCCCGCGGGGGAACCTCCCCGCGGGGCCGGCGCGACGAACGGGCGGTGAGGCCCGGACCCTCAGGAGGCCGGACGGTCCGGCCCGCCCGTCCCGTCGCCGGCGTCCCCGGCCCGGTCATCGGCCCCGTCGCCGGCCCCGTCGCCGTCGTGGTCCTCCCCCGCAGCACGCGGTGCCGCGACGGTCGCCGGGGGAGCGGAGGGCGGCGGGGGCACCGTGCCGGCCGCGGTCGGGCCCGCGGACTCCCGGGGCGCGCGCTCCGGACGGCGGGAGCGCAGCAGCCGCCACACCAACCACAGCAGCACCAGGGTCACCACGAACGGCAGCGTCGCCCCCAGCGCCGCCGCGATCCACCCCAGGGTCAGCAGGAACGCCCCCCAGCCGCTTTCCAGCGCCCCGAGCGGGGACGGGGCCCCCGGCTCCCGCTCCTCCATCTCCTCCGCGCCCGGCTCCCGCAGCTCCACCGTGATCGTGCCCATGCCGCTGCGCTCCCGCAACGAGGCGTACCGGGCCTTCAGCGCCTCCAGCTCCGCCTGGCGGGAGGACAGCTCGGACTCCAACCGCACCACGTCCGACAGTGACTCGGCCTCCTCCATCAGCGCCCGCACCCGGGCCACGCTCTCCTCCTGCGTGGCGATCCGCGCGGCGACGTCCACCACCTGGCCGGTGACGTCCTCCGTGGCGACCTCCCGCTCCCGCAACTCGCCCAGCTCGGACAGGCGCACCAGCACCTCGTCGTACCGCTCCGGCGGCACCCGCAGCGTCAGTCGGGAGCGCTCCCGACCCTCCCGGTCACGGTCGCTCCATTCCGAGGCGACGAAACCACCCGCCCGCTCCGTCACGCCGACCGCGTCCGACCAGGCGTCGCGCACGTCCCCGGTCAGGACGATCAGGTGCGCGGTACGGATCAGGTGGGTCCCGCGCAGCTCCGGCGGCACCGCCGCCGTGTCCGTGCCGTCCGGGTCGTCCGCGGCCGAATCCGCGGCGTCCTCGTCACCGGCGTCCTCCGGCCCGGGCTCCGGGGCCTCCCGCTCGGGAGCCGGGGCCGCCCCGACGCCGTCCCCCTCCTCGGGGAAGTGTTCGGGAAAACCTCCCGCCGAGTCCTCGCCGCTCTCCCCGACGGCCGAGTGGTCCGCGGCCTCCGAACCCCCGAACCCCTCGCCGCTGCACCCCGCCACCATCAGCGCGGTCAGCACCGCCACGACCGCCCACCAACGCGAACGCGGGGCGCCCGCGCCCCGTGTCCCGTCCTCCACCGACCCGTACCGCACCGTCACCGACGGCCCCCTTCGTCCCGTTCCCTCCCCCGGCCGCGCCCTCGGCGCGACCGCGCGGCCCGCTTCCGGACCGATGTCGCCGATGGGACGGGGGCGGCCCCCGGCGGGTTGCGGAAAAGGCGCCCGTATCCGGTACCGGAGCCGTCACGTTCCGGACTCGGCCCGGTGTCGGAACCGCCCGGGCGATCTGAAAGAGTGAGGACATGCACGCGATCGTCATCGGCGGCGGCGTCTCCGGCCTGGCCGCCGCGCATCGACTGACGGAGGAGGGCGTGCGGGTCACGCTCCTCGAGGCCTCCGACCGTCTCGGCGGCAAGCTCCTCTCCGGGCAGGTCGCCGGGGTCCGCACCGACCTGGGGGCGGAGTCGATGCTGGCCCGCAGACCCGAGGGTGTGGATCTGGCCCGGGTCGTGGGGCTGGGCGACGCGCTGCGCCCCCCCGCCGTCGCGACCGCCGCCATCTGGACCCGCGGCGCCCTGCGCCCGATGCCGCGTGGTCACCTCATGGGCATTCCCGCCCGGGCCGAGGACCTCGCCGGGGTCCTCTCCGAGGAGGGGGTGGAGCGCGCCCGCCGGGACGCCGACCTCCCCGGCCCGCTCCTGCCGGGCGCCGGGGACCCCGATGTCCCCGATGTCCCCGGGGACCCCGGGGACATCGGCATCGGTCGACTCGTCGCCGAACGAATGGGCGAGGAGGTCGTCGACCGTCTCGTGGAACCCCTCCTGGGCGGCGTCTACGCCGGTGACGCCCGCGCCATCTCGTTGCGTGCCGCCCTGCCCGGACTGTACGAGGCGGCCCGTACCGCCCCCACCCTCGCCGACGCCGTCCGGGCCGCCATGG
>NZ_VKHT01000618.1 GCF_014141535.1 Streptomyces alkaliphilus
CCCCTCCGGCGTGCCGGGAGGGGATCGGGGAGGGCTATCCGGCTGCGGTGACGGGCCGGTCTCCCGGGCCCCCGGCCCCCCGGCCCGGAGGCGGATCCGCCGAGCGCGACCGGTCCCCCTCGGGACCGGCGCCGGGACGCCGGCCGGAGGGTCCGGTGGCGGGTGAACGCAGCACCGCGTCCGCCAGCCACCACTGGGCGGCGAGATAGGTGGCCATGACGACGAGGCCCTGTGCCGGTATCACCGGGCCGTCCCCGAGACCCGCGGCGATCAGCGCGTCGGAGAGCAGGAAGAGCGCCCCTCCCGCCGCGCCCCGGGGGCCGAGCGTCAGCGCCGCGGCCCAAGCCGTGGCGGTCAGCAGCGCCGCGTAGCCGGCCACCGGGACCCGCAGGTCCGCCGGCAGACCCGGCCACAACAGGACGACCACCACGCCGCCCACCGCCGCGTACCCGAGGGCCGCGCCGATGATCCGCGGTCGTGTCGGGAGGGAGCCCGCCCGGGCCGCCCGGCGGCAGAGGGCCAGGTAGCCGAGGTGCCCGAGACCGAAGGCCGCCATCCCGCCGAGGAACGCCACGGGGTGATCCGGCATCAGCAGGACGTCCCCCGCCCACCCGCAGGCCAGGGCGGCCAGGAGCAGCCGGGGCCCGCGCCGGGCGAGGACCACCAGCATCAGGGCCGGTATCAGCAGCGGTTTGGTCGCCCGGTGCAGCGCCTCCGCCTCCACCGCGTGACCCGTCAGGTGCGCGGCGCCCAGCAGGAGGAACAGCAGGACGGCGCCGGACGGGAGGGGACTTCGCAGGCGGTCCGGGCGCCCGGTCGGTGTCGGGTGATCCGGCCTCATCCGACGACCGTCGGATCGCCGGTGGACCGGCCGCGGTCGGTGACGCGGTCCGGCTCCCCGACGGCGCCCGCCGCCCCCGGTTCCCGCTCCGCCGGACGCCACCCCGGTCCGCGGAAGAGGTGGTTCAGCCGGTCCCGCCCCGTCCGGGCCGCCCGTACGTCGCGCAGGATCGACGCGTACTCATGGGTGGCCACCCGAAGCGGGTTGTGGGTGTCGATGTTCTTCGTCAGCCCGTAGACGCACCGCTCGGTCTCCGGTGCGAAGGTGCCGAACAGCCGGTCCCAGACGATGAAAATCCCCCCGAAGTTGCGGTCCAGGTAGTCGCCCTGCGAGGCGTGGTGCACCCGGTGGTGGGAGGGGGTGTTCAACACGAACTCGATCGGCGCCGGCAGTCTCCCCACCCGCTCGGTGTGCACCCAGAATTGATAGACCAGGTTGCTCGACGACAGCAGCGCCAGCACGGCCGGGTGGACGCCCAGCAGGATCAGGGGGAGGTAGAACGGCCACCCCGTCACGCTCGTCCACGGCTGTCGCAGCGCGGTGGTGAGGTTGAACCGCGTGCTGGAGTGGTGCACCACGTGACAGGCCCACAGGATCCGTATGGTGTGGTGGCCGCGGTGCGACCAGTAGTAGCAGAGGTCGTGGGCGACGACCAACAGCGGAACGGTCCACCACTCCAACGGGATGCGCAGCGGGGTCAGCGCGTAGAGGGCGGCGTAGATCGCGACGATCGGGATCTTCCACAGCAGGTCGAAGAAGAGGCTGCCGAGCCCCATGGCGAGGCTGGTGCCGGCGTCCTTCTTCTCGTAACCGGCGGCGTTCTCGTCCGGATGCAGCCGGTAGCTGATCATCTCGATCACGGTGAGCAGGGCGAAGGCGGGTATCGCCCACAGCACGACATCGGGCGGATTGGGCATGACCGCACTGTAGGGCCGCGAGTCGTCCCTGCCCGGGGGTCGTTACCCATCGGTACGGCAAAGTTTCCGCCGGAACCGAACACGAACCGCCGGCGCGGCGGCCCCGGAGCCGGGGCCACCGCGCCGGGAGGCTCAACCCCCCGCCCCGGCCGGGACGCCCTCCAGCGCGTTCAACGCCAGGTCCACGTCGGCCTCGGTGGTGTAGAGGTGGAAGGAGGCCCGCAGGCCGCCGTCGCGGGCCGCCACCGACACCCCGGCCCGGGCCAGGGCCCCGACCGCCGCGCCCGCGCCCGGGACCGAGACGATGGGGGAACCCGCCGACTCCGGGGCGGCGGGACGCCCCAGGCGCTCCAGTCCGGCCCGGAAGCGCTCCGCCAGCGTCAGATCGTGCGCGCGGATGGCGTCGATCCCCGCCTCCTCGAGCACCTCCAGCGCCCGGGCGGTGCCCAACCAGGGCAGGTACGCCGGGGCGATGTCGAAGCGCGCGGCGGTCGGGGCGAGCTCCCGCGCCGGGCCGTAGCAGCTCTCCCAGCGGTCGGCGCCCGCGAACCACCCGGCCTGCACCGGCCGCAGCCCTCCTCCGTCCGCCGGCACCACCATGAAGGAGGCGCCGCGCGGCCCCAGCAGCCACTTGTAGGTGGCGCAGACCACGAAGTCGTCTTCGGAGGCGTCGTACTCCATCCAGCCGGCCGCCTGGGTCGTGTCCACCAGGGTCCGGGCGCCGTGCGCGCGGGCCGCCTCCCGCACCGCCGCCAGGTCCACGACCCGCCCGTCCGCCGACTGCGCGGCACTGACCGCGACCAGAGCGGTGTCGGGACCGACGGAGTCGGCGAGCCTATCCGGCGGCACCACCCGCAGTCGCAGGTCGTCGGCGTGCAGGAAGGGGGTCGGCACCGAACTGAACTCCTTCTCCACGGTCAGCACCTCCGCGCCCCGGGGCAGGGCGGCGGCGACCACCGCGACCTGCGCGGCGACGGTGGAGCCGAGCGCCACCCGTTCCGGGGCGACTCCCACCAGCCGGGCGCACCGCGCCCGGGCCGTCTCCATCTCGTCGATCAGTGCCACCTGATCGATTCGGCCGACCGTCAGGTCGTCCACCGCGTCCCGGAGCGTTCGGGCGGCCCGGGCCGGCAGCAGCCCGTGGGCGGCGGTGTTCAGGTAGCCGGGATTCGGGGAGAACTCGCCGGCGAGCAGGTCGGCGGGCAGCCGTCCCGGGACCGTGGCGGTGCCGGTGGGGAGATCACGTGAGGTCTTCATGGGGACAGTCTCGGATCAATGTCCTTTTCCCGCGAGGGATATGGAGCGCGCGCCTTCCCCGGAGGCCGCCGGCTCCGGGGCCCCCGGCCGGGTGGGAGGGGAGGACCGACAGGTCCCCGGC
>NZ_VKHT01000619.1 GCF_014141535.1 Streptomyces alkaliphilus
CCCCCGCCTTTCACGACGACCCCGTCCCGGCACCCGCCGGGGAACCGGGGGGCGAGCCCGCCCCGGAACCGGCGCACACAGGCGGCCCCCGGCACGGCCGACGCGCCCCGCGTCCGGTGCACGCCGCCGAGGTCGCCCCACCGGTGGAGGCCCGGGTGACGGTGCCCGTGGGCCCCAACCGCAGCCGGGCACTGGGCCCCCTCGCCGCCCCGGCGGAGCCTTTCGACGCCGAGGAGCCCCGGGAACGGGTTGAACCCCGCGCCGAGGAACGGAGCCCCGCACCCGTCGCGGTCACGGCGCTCGTCGAACAGCCCCCGCCGCCGAACCCCTCCGGGCACCGCCCGGAGCCGGTGCCCGCGGAGGAGCAGGAGCGCCCCGTCGGCATCCCGGCGGGGATGACCCCCGATCAGGCGTTCTACGAGGCCTTCCGGAAGTACGCCAACGAGCGGAACGGCTTCCCCAACGCCCGTCAGCTCTCCCGCTACCTGCACGAGCAATCCAAGATCAGCAACACCGACGGAGGTCTGCTCACCGAGGGCTTCCTCCGCGCCTACCTGCCGGAGATGAAGCAGCGTTACCGCGCGGAGATGGGCATCGGCGTCTGACCGGGGACATCCCCGGCGCCCTGCGCCCCGCCGGGCCCCGGGCCCAAAACGGCCGGAGGGAACGCGCGAACGCGTCCCCTCCGGCCGGTCCGGCCCCGCCGCCGGCAGCCGGTGACGGACCGGCGCCGGCGCGGCGTCAGCCGCCGACCAGGGCGCGGACCCGGTCGGGCCCGGCGGCCAGCAGCAGCGTGGGCAGCCGGGGACCGGTGTCCCGGCCCACCAGCAGCCGGTACACCAGGACGAAGAACTCCCGCTGCGCGAGCTTCAGCTCCGGCGTCGGCTTGGCCTCGGGCTCCAGCCCGGCCATCACCTTGGGGATGCCGTACACCAAGGAGGTCAGCCCCTCGGGCGACCAGTGGGTGTCCAGGCCCTCCACCAGCAGCCGCAGTTCCTCGCGCCGCGCGTCGTCCAGACCGGCGAGGAGTTCCGCGTCCGGCTCGGTCCGCAGCCGGGTGCGCTGCTCGTCCGGGAGCCGGGTGGCGACCCAGCGGGCGGCGCGGTCCAGCCGGGGACGGACCTCGTCCGGATCGGTGATCGGCCGCTCGGGGTCCAGGTCCCGCAGGATGCGGGCGAGTTGCTCCTCGTGACCGGTGGTGATGTCCACCAGGGAGGCGAGGGTGCGGTAGGCGACCGGCCGGGGGGTGGCCGGCAGCTCACCGGCGGCCGTGGAGACCGCGCGGCGGTGGGCGGCGATGTCGCCGGGCTGGGCACGCCCCTCGTCGATCTTGCGACCCAGGGCGTCCCACTCGTCGTACAGGCGCTGGATCTCCTGGTCGAAGGCGACCTTGAAGGACTGGTTGGGCCGGCGCCGCGCGTACAGCCAGCGCAACAGCGGCACCTCCATGATCTCCAGGGCGTCGGCCGGGGTCGGCACCCCGCCCTTGGAGCTGGACATCTTCGCCATGCCGGTGATGCCGACGAAGGCGTACATCGGGCCGATGGGCTGCTCGCCGTCGAAGATCTCGGTGACCAGCTGCCCCCCGACCACCCAGGAGGAGCCGGGCGACTGGTGGTCCACACCGGAGGGCTCGAAGACGACGCCCTCGTACACCCAGCGCATCGGCCAGTCGACCTTCCAGACCAGCTTGCCGTGGTCGAAGGTGTTCAGGTTCACGCTCTCGCCGTGGCCGCAGGCGCAGGTGTAGGCGAGGTCGCGGGTGTCGTCGTCGTACGCGGTGACGGTGGTCAGGTCCCGGCCGCAGACGGTGCAGTACGGCTTGTAGGGGAAGTAGCCGGCCGCGCCCGAGCCGCCGTCGTCCTCCTCGGCGGCGCCGGAGCCCTCGACCGCCGCGAGTTCGGCGGCGTCGGCCGGGACCTGCTGCCCGGCGCCCTTGCCGCCCTTGGTCCCCTTGCCGCCCTTGGCACCGGCTCCGGCGCCGGGCTTGGTGCGGTAGCGGTCCAGCACGGCGTCGATGCGTCCGCGCTCGCGCATCGCGAAGGCGATCTGCTCCCGGTAGGCGCCGGAGGTGTACTGCGAGGTCTGGCTGATTCCCCGGTACTCCACGCCGAGTTCGGCGAGGGCGGCCTCCATGGGGGCCCGGAAGTGCTCGGCCCAGTTGGGGTGCGGGCTGCCGGGCGGGGCGGGGACGAAGGTCAGCGGCTTGCCGATGTGCTCCTCCCAGGAGGCGTCCACGCCGTCGATGCCGGCCGGGACCTTGCGGAACCGGTCGTAGTCGTCCCAGGAGATGATGTGCTCCACGGCAAGGCCGCGCCGGCGGATCTCGTCGGCGACCAGGTGGGGGGTCATGACCTCCCGGAGGTTGCCCAGGTGGATCGGCCCGGAAGGGCTGAGCCCGGAGGCGCAGACGATGGTTTTGCCGGGTGCGCGACGCTCCGCCTCGGCGATGACCTCGTCCGCGAATCGGGACACCCAGTCGGTCTCGGGGCTGCTGTCGGCCACGTCGGGCACTTCCTCACTCGTCTCACGGCCTGGTGGTGGGGGCGGCTCGCCGCCCCGGGGCATTCTTCCACCCGCCGGGCACCGCCCGGAAATCGCCGGACCGGTCCCGGATGGCCCGAACGCGCCGGCCTCCCGGGGATTCCGCACGGGCCCCGACCCCCGGAATCCGGGAAGCCACCGGGGCCCACCCGCGCGTCGCGTCCGGTCGGCCCGCTCCCCGCGGTCGGGATCGATTCGGCCCGTGGACGCTTCCGACGCTTCCCCCGGGATCGCCCGGAATCCGCCGGCGGTCCCGGGGGATTCCGGTGGATCGACCCGACCCCGCGTCAACTCCCTGTTTCCTTCTGTGACATCGGGATGTCGTTTCGGCACACCCCCTTGTCGGATTCCTGTTGTTCGGTAAACCTTTCCGCCGGAGCCCAACTTGACATGGCCACGGCTCCACGGTCGGTCGACCCCGTCGAACGACCCGCTCGGTCCACGCACCACCGATGAGGAGGACCCCTCGGATGGCAGTGTTGCGTACCACCCCCCACCGGCTGGGCACCGCGACGGCGACCGTGATCGCCGTCCTCGCGCTCGGCACGGGTATCGCACTCCCCGCCCACGCCGCCCCCGCT
>NZ_VKHT01000062.1 GCF_014141535.1 Streptomyces alkaliphilus
CCCCCGACAGCCCTCCCGGGGCGGGCGCTCTTGACCCGCTCCCGTCGGCGGCTACGGTGGTCGCCGACCACCGGACCCGTCGCGATCCCCCGAGTGGAGCCGACGGCCGTCCGGTCACCACGCGGAAAGGGACGTCGATGACCGCCGAGGGCACCACCCGACGTCACCCGGCACACCCCTCGGGTTCCCCCGGCGGGAAAACCGCGCCTCTCCCGGAGCCCGGGGCGGTCCGCCGGGCGGTGTTCCAACAACTGGAGCGGGCCACCGCGGACCTCGACCCCCCCTTCGCCGTGGTGGACCTACCGGCCTGGCACCGCAACGCCGACGCCCTGACCCGCCGCGCACTGGCCAAACCCCTGCGGGTCGCCACCAAGTCGCTGCGCTGCCGCTCCCTGATCCGACGCGCCGAGCGGCTCCCCGGCTGGCACGGCGCCCTCGCCTTCACCCTCCCGGAGGCCCTGATGCTCGCGGCGGACGAACCCGACGGGAGCCCCGGCCTCACCGACGTCGTGGTGGGCTACCCCACCGCCGACCGTGCCGCACTGCGCCGCCTGGTGACCGACCCCACGGCCCGGGAGCGGATCACGCTCATGGTCGACTCGGTGGAACACCTGGACCCGCTGGAGGACGTGGTGCGGGAGGCGGGCCGTGCCGCCCCGGGGCCTCCCCTGCGGCTGTGCCTGGAACTGGACGCGTCGTTGCGGCTGTTCGGCGGGCGCCTGCACGTCGGAGCCCGCCGCTCACCGGTGCACGACCCCGCCTCCGCCCGGGCCATGGCCGAGGCGATCGCCCGCCGCCCCGGCCTGCGATTGGTCGGGGTGATGGCCTACGAGGCACAGATCGCCGGGATCGGTGACGCGCCGCCGGGAGCGCCGTTGCGCGGACTCGCGATACGGGGACTCCAGCGACTCTCCGGGGCCGAACTGCGCGAGCGCCGCGCCGCCGCCGTCGCGGCCGTGCGCGCGGTGACCCCCCTGGAGTTCGTCAACGGCGGGGGGACCGGCAGCGTGGCGCGCACCGCCGCCGAACCGACCGTCACCGAGATTGCGGCGGGTTCCGGCCTGTACGGTCCCGCCCTCTTCGACGGCTACCGGGACTTCCGGCCGACCCCGGCCGCGTTCTTCGCGCTCCCCGTGGTGCGTCGACCGGCCCCGGACATCGTGACGGTGCTCGGCGGGGGCTGGATCGCCTCCGGCCCGCCGGGACGCGATCGTCTGCCGCTACCGGTCTTCCCGCCCGGTCTGCGGTACGTCCCGACGGAGGCGGCCGGGGAGGTGCAGACCCCTCTGGTCGGCGCCGCCGCCCGAAAGCTGCGCCCGGGCGACCGGGTGTGGTTCCGGCACGCCAAGGCGGGCGAACCCGCCGAGCGGGTCAACCGACTCCACCTGGTCGACGGTGACCGGATCGTGGAGGACGTCCCCACCTACCGGGGCGAGAGGCACGCCTTCATCTGATCCGGGCGGAGCGAACAGGGGGCCGGCGGCCTCAGGCGGGCTCGTCGAGCCGGTCCACGCCGGGACGCCGGCCGAACCACAACAGGCCCGCCCCCAGGGAGACCACCAGCAGCACCCCCATACCGCCCAGCATCCACCCGGCACCGAAGTTGACGATCAGCGGCACCGCGGCCGCCGTGATCAATCCGCCGCCGAAGAACGGCTCCAGCGCCAACTGCTTGTAACCGAAGGCCGGGTAGGCGGGGGTGCGCAGCTCGGGGTCGGCGATCCGCAGCAGCACCAGGCCGGTCGCCGTCACCCCCAGGGACTGCCCCATGTCCCCGATTCCGCGCTCGAACCAGTGATCGGGCATCACCCGGGGGGCGAGGAAGAGGAAGGCTCCCACCGACCACAGCAATCCGGTCACGGTGAGCAGCAGGAAGGGACCCAGATTGTCCGCGATGACCTGCAGCGACAGGGTGCCCAGGGCGGCGATGATCAGCATGTCCAGGGAGAAGCCCTGGAGCCGCTCCACCAGCTGTCGGTCCACGATCTCGTAGCGGTCGAAGGACTGGATCGCCAGCTGGACGACGATCCCCCCGATCATGGCCATCGGGAACAGCGGTACGTAGACGAAGAGTTCGATCGTGTCGATCCACAACCACCGCTCCACCGCCTGAAGCCCGGAGAGGATCAACCACCCGATCATCACCGCGATGGCCAACAGGCCGAAGTGCAGGGTGAGGGGCTCGATGGAGGAGGGGTGCACGGTCAGGGTGCCGGCGGAGCGACGGTTCTCCTTCTCCACCAGACCGGCCTGCTCGGAGACCGAGGGCGCGGCCCCCGCGCGCAGTTCCGTGGTGCGTCCGGTCCGCACACCCCAGTTGATCAGGAGGATGCCCACGACGATCCCGGAGAGCAGTCCCACGGTGGCCATGCCCAGCGCGAGGTCCTGCCCCTCGGGGAAGCCGAAGTCGGCGAAGGTGTCGCCCAGACCGGCGGCGGTGCCGTGACCACCCTCGAAACCGATCTCGATCAGGGCCCCGGTCAGCGGCGGCAGGTCGAACACCGGGCCCAGCACCAACAGGGCCAACAGCAGCCCGAGCACGTACTGCCCGCTCGCCAGAGCGGTGCCGAAGGCGATCTGGGGCCCGGCCATCCGTCCGGCCTCCCGGGGACCGGGCAGCCGGTGGCCGAGGAAGAGGCCGGCGAAAACCACGGAGATCAGCAGGCCGGGAAGGGTCCCCCAGACCTCCAACACCTCGACGGTGAACACTCCGGAGTCGGCGAGACCGTCCGCGCCCGCGGCCGAGGCCAACCGGCCGAACACGTCGGGACCGCAGATCAGCGCGATGCCCCCACCGATGATGGAGCTGGGAATGAACAGCCGCTGGGCCAGACGCCACTTGACGCGGATGAGCTTGGCGAGGAGCAGCAGCGCCCCGAGCAGCAACAACGCGAAACCGATGGTGTTCGGGGACATCTCACCTTTTCCACTCGGATTTCACTCGGACTTCCCTCGAAGTTTCGTATGAAGTTTTGTGGTGCTCGGTGAAGTTCCGTGCGGGCCCCGTTCGCCGACCCCGCCGTCGCGTCGGACGCGCACCACCGTATCGGTGGAGCGTACGGGAGCGGGAATCGTGCGGGCGTGTCCCGCCCCGGGGCCCGGAGCGGTCCGGGGGGTCGACTCCCCGCCGCACGCCGGAGTGCGGGCCGGGGTCGTACCCCCGTCGGGACGGGCGCGCGCCCTCCGGGTACCCGGAGTTCCCGAACGAGTGACCCGGGCTGGCCCCACATCACTCGTTCGGGGGTATCCGGGCGCGTGAGTTCCCTCGGGCCACTTCGGGGCCACGAGGTTCCGGTGGGTCCCGGGGGACGCCACCCGTGCCCCGTGCGACCACCGCCGACACGCCCCGGGGGCATGCGCCGGGGGGCGCCGGCGAGCAGGGACACCACACGCGCCCGTCCACGCCCGCCACGCGCCGGTTGCCGGTTCGCTCACGCCCCCGCAGGCTGTGCGCAACGACAGAGCCGGTCCCCGGTCGCCGGGGGACGTCGATCACGCCGGGAGCCGCCATGGTCGCCTACTTCGCGACAGAGCCCGAGTCCCTGCTCGCCGACGCGCTGAACGGGTTCTGCCGGGTCCACGCGGACCTGGTCGTGCGGGACGCCGGTGGCGGCTACCTCCGTGCCCGGCACCCCTCCCCGGGGCGTCGGGTGGGTCTGGTGTCCGGGGGGGGCTCCGGACACGAGCCGCTGCACATCGGGTTCGTCGGCGCGGGCATGCTGGACGCGGCCTGCCCCGGGCGGGTGTTCACCTCACCCCACAATCGGCAGATCCTGGAGGCGTCCCGCGCGGTCGCGGGGCCGGAGGGCGTACTGCACATCGTGAAGAACTACACCGGGGACCGGATCAACTTCGGCATCGCCGCCGAACGCCTGGCGCACCTGGGCATCCCCTGCGCCCGGGTACTCGTCGACGACGACCTGGCCACCGCGACCGACGGGCCCGGCCCGGGCCGTAGGGGTACCGCTGCCACGGTGCTGGTGGAGAAGGTGCTCGGGGCGGCGGCCGATCGCGGCGCCGATCTCCCGGAACTGCTCCGATTGGGGGAACGGGTGACCGCCCGATGCCGGAGCCTCGCGGTCGCCTCCCGTTCCCACGCGTTGCCGGCCACCGGTGACCCCGCGTTCGAACTCGCTCGGAACGAGGTGGAGTTCGGCGTCGGCATCCACGGTGAACGGGCGGAACGGGCCATCCCGCGCGAGCCGCTGACCCGCCTGCTGGAACGGATGACGGACCCGCTGTTGGCGGCCCTCGCCCCCGCTCGGGAGGAGCCGGTGATCCTCCTGGTCAACGGCCTGGGGGCGGTCACGGAACTGGAGTTGTACGCGATCCACGACGCGGTGGAACGGTTGTTGCACAAGCGCGGGGTGACCTCCGCCCGCTGTGCGGTGGGTGAGTTCGTCACCACCCTGGACATGCGGGGGTTCTCCCTCACCCTCATGGTCACCGACAGGGAAACGCTCGAACTGTACGACGCCCCCGTGCACACGCCCGTGTGGCGGTGGTGACCGTGACACCGAACCCCCCGGGCATGCCGAGGGCCGGGACGGCGAGGGGAAGGGAGTGATGACCATGACATGCGACGGAGTCTTCACAGGGAGATGGGTCCGATGGTTCGCCGAATCGGTCTCCACCACCGAACCCGAACTCACCGATCTCGACCGGCGGGTCGGGGACGGTGATTTCGGTACCAACCTTCTGGTCGGTCTCACCACCACCATTCGGGTGCTCGACGGTTCCCCCGGGGCCCCGGGGTCCCCGGAGACGCCACCGGCCGCCGGCCCCCTGGAGATGATGGCCGGTGTCTTCCTGGACGAGGTGGGTGGCACCAGCGGCCCCTTGTTCGGCCTGGTCTTCCAGGAACTGGCCGCGGCGGCCCGGGCGGCCGGCCCGGTGCTGACCGGTGCCGCCGTGGAACAGGGGATCGACGCCGGTCTCGCGGCGGTGCGTCGGGTCGGGGAGGCCGAGCCGGGTGACAAGACGATGGTGGACGCGCTCCTTCCCGCGGTGACCGCGGTTCGTCGCGCCGGTCCGCTCCCGGCGGACCGGGCTCTCGCCCTCGCCGCCGGGGGCGCCCGTCGTGGGGTGTCGGAAACGGCTCGCCTGCGTGCCCGGCGCGGCAGGGCCGGCTATCTCGGGGACCGGGTCACCGGGGTCCCCGACCCGGGGGCGGTCGGGGTGGCCCTGCTGTTCGCCTCGGCGGCCGGTCCCGTGACCGCCCTGTCCCCCTGGTGGGAGCGCGGGGTGACGCGAGCCCATCTTCCCGGCACCCGGCTCGACGGTCCGGAATCCGGCACGGACACCGGTACGGGAGCGGGGGTACCCGCGGGGCGGTGAGCGGCACCCGATCCCGCCGGGCCGGCACCGGTGGACCCGGGGTGCCCGCTCCGGCGGGATCGGGCACGACCCCGGGGACTCTCAGGACGGCAACCCCGGCCTCCCGGCGGTGTCGGGAGCGTCCTCCGCCCGCCGAGGGGGCACCACCGCCGCTCCGCCGGAGGGCGGCGCGAGCAGGGCGGGGTCATCGAGTCGTTCCACCCACATCTCCACCTTTTCCATTCCCTCCACCCCCGTGGGGGGTTCGGGACCCACCCCGATGACCCGCAGGCCCGCCGCCAGGGCCGAATGGACGCCGCACATCGAATCCTCCACCGCCAACGAGGCCCCGGGGTCGGCCCCGCACAGGCGGGCGGCGGTGGCGTAGGGGTCGGGGTGGGGCTTGGGACGGATCCTTCCCTCCGGGACCACCACCCGGGAGAAGTGGTGGAGCAGGCCGGCCGATTCCAGGCAGGTCTCCACGATGTCCCGGGGACAGTTGCTGGCCACGGCCAGCGGGGCCAGTTCGGCGGCGAGCTCGACGAACTTCACGGCTCCCGGCACCGTCACGGCGTCCGCGACGACCAGCTTTCGGAATTCGTCCAGGAGGCGCTCGGTCACCTCGGCGGCTTTTTCCGGTCGACCGCACATTTCGGCCATGAGGCGCCCGCATTCCGAGTAGTGCATTCCCTTGGTCCGGGCGGAGAAATCCGAGCCCGGAGTGATTCCCCGATCCGCCAGCACCACCCTCCTCGCCTCGATCCAGTGGTGCTCCGTGTCCATGAGGGTGCCGTCGCAGTCGAAAACCACTGCGGAGAACGGGATGCCGAGGATGAGTTTCGACGCCATGTGCTGTCCTTTGTCGAGGGTTTTCCCGGAGGGCGGCGGCGCTGTTGTCACCGAGCGAACGCACGGCGGCGGGATGACGACGACGCTGGTCGTTTCCCCCGTGCGGGGCGCGATGAATTCATGAGGGGGCGGCCGTGCCCGAACTTCCGGTCCGGCGCTGAAATGCCGAAGTGATCGAAGAGATCGGCGCCATCTTAATTTCCGGATCCAATGAACGTCAATTCCCTGGAAAAAGTGATTTGGCGCGAATTTATCAGGAATTATGGAATGTCATTCCGGTGGTGCGAAAATTGGGGCGCCCGCCGGAGTGGAAAAAGTGAACAAGGGGGGTGGGAAAAGGGCGCGAACGCCCCGGGTCGCGGGCGTGCGCGGCGGGATGCCGCTCCGGAGCCCGCCCCGGGGTGCGCGGGAGGGGTGCCCCTTCGGGGCGAAGCCCGCGCCCGAGGGGGACACGCCGTGAATGCTCACTCCACCGGCACGTCCCGATCCCCTCCGCGCCCCGGCGGGGGTACGGTCGTGATCGCCCACCGATCCGTCAACGGGCCGGCGACCCCGGCCGTTATCCGACCGGCGCGCCCGCGCCCCGCTCGGATGCGGCGGGACCCGGCCCGAGGAACTCCCGGAGGGAGACCCCCCACATGTCCCTCGGTCGCATAGACGAGCCGGACTCCTCCCCGGAGGAGTCCGGCCGCACCGCACGCCGCCCCTCGCGCGGCCTTCTCCTCACCCTCGCCCTCGTCCCGGTACTTTTGCTGATCGGTGTCCTGATCGTCGTCTCACCGTGGTCCGGCACCGCCTCCGAGCCGGAGATACGTGGCCTGCCGGAGAACGAGGTCTTCAACGCCCGCACCCTGGAGGGCGCGGAACTGTCGATACACGGCTCCGGGGTCGTCGAGGCCGACGTCAGCCTCAACGACGAACCGGTGGACACCCGTCCCGCGAAAGACGGCGTCGTCGTCGACGTTTCGGGTCTGGAGGACGGGGAGTACACCCTCCGGGTGGCCGCGGACGCCACGGCCACCCGCACCTTCGCCATCCGCACCACCCCGCCGGACCTGAGCCTGGATCCCGTGGAGGCCGACGCTCCGGGGGAGCCGGTCACCGTCACCGGCACCGCCTCCGACGCCGTCACCGTCGCCCTGGACGACCGGGACGCCACCGGGTCGGACCACTCCGGGGACGCCGCTCCCGAGGGCCCGGCCGCCGGTGCCGTCGAGCCCGACGCGGAGGGGACGTTCGCCCTTCCGGTCGACCGCCCGGGGGCCACCGTCCGGGTGATCGCCACCGACGCGGCCGGCAACACCACCACCGCCGAGGTGGAGATATCCGTCGGCTTCCCCGTCATCCGCGCCGCCCACCTGACCGCGTCCGCCTGGGCACACGACGGACTGCGCGAGCCGATCCTGGACCTGGTCCGGGAGGGGAAGCTGACCGCCGTCCAGCTCGACATCAAGGACGAGTCGGGGGAGATCGGCTACGACTCGCAGGTGCCGCTGGCCCGGGAGATCGGGGCGGTGAGAGCCCTGTACGACGCGCGCGAGGCCATCGAGGAGATCCACGAGGCGGGCGGTGAGGTCGTCGGACGCATCGTGGCCTTCCGCGACCCCATCCTCGCCCGCGCGTCCTGGGAGGGCGGTCTGCGCGACCGGGTGGTGCAGACGCCCGCCGGCGAGCCCTACGGCGCGAACACCGCCTACGGCTCCCTCAGCTTCACCAACTTCGCCGACCCGGAGACCCGGCGGTACCACGTGGATCTGGCGGCCGAGGCGGCGGAACTGGGCTTCGACGACATTCTCTACGACTACATACGCCGTCCCGACGGCCGCCTGGACGGCCAGGTCTTCCCCGGACTCGGGGACCTGACCCCGGAGGAGTCGATCGTCGCGTTCACCGCCGACACCCGGGAGGTCGTGCGGGCGCACGGCGCCCGCCTGGGCGTCTCGGTCTACGGCATCGCCGCCACCCGCCCCACCGAGATCGCCCAGGACATCCCGGCGATGGCGGAGCACGTCGACTACATCGCCCCGATGATCTATCCCTCGCACTGGGGCCCCGGTGAGTACGGCGTGGCGGACCCGGACGCCCAGCCCTACGACATCACCCACCGGTCGTTGGCGGACTTCGCGGCGATCACGGAGGGCACCGGAGTGGAGATCGTGCCCTGGCTGCAGGACTTCTCGATGGGGGTCCAGTACGGCCCCGAGGAGGTGGCCGCCCAGATCAGGGCCGCCGCGGACAACGACATGTCCTCCTTCCTGCTCTGGAACGCGGGGGCCCGCTACCAGGCCGAGGCACTGGACATCGCCGCCGAGGCGCTCGCCGGGGACTGACCGGCCGACCCGGGCGGAGGGACGGGGCCGCCGCTCACGCCGAGAGCGTGGCGGCGGCCTCCTCAACGTTCGGACTGATGGTGAACAGTTCGTCCAACCCCACGATCCCGAACAGCCGCATCATCTCGTCATCGGGCCCCGCGAGCACCAGTCGGCCACCCGGGTCCACCACCCGCCGGTAGGCGGTGACCAGCGCCGCGATACCGCTGGAGTCGCAGTAGTTCAGCCCCGAGATGTCCACGATCAGGGTGGTGTCGGCTGCCCGGGGCAGTTCGTCCAGGGCGCCCCTCAGCCGCGGCGCGGTGTGGTGGTCCAACTCGCCGGTCACCACGAGCAGCCAATAGCCCTGCGGGTGAGAACGCAGCGTGACGTCGAAATTGCCGTTGTGCACCAAGCCTCCAGCCCCGGAACCGATCCCCGATTCACCACCGGGGCCCCGGCCGAACCGGGGAGGGACGGCGCACGGTCTCCGGCGCACCGCCGTTCGTCGGCCGCCCCCCGCTCCCCGGGGAAGGGGAACGCAACCGTGCCACCAGTCTACGAGAACCACAGGTCCTCGCCCCGTCGTACGGTGGGAACCGATACCCCGGTGGGGGAAACGGAGCCATGGTGCCCGGAAGCCCGGAAGAGGTGCCCGGACCCGGGTTCCCCCACCACTCCCGGGTGATCCTCGGGAAACCGGGCAGGTGGGGCCGGGTGGGGATCGCCGTACCGGCTTCCGGGGCGGAGGAGTGTTCCCGGAAGGACACGCAGAGACCGGAAAGCGAGGTGGCGATGGCCGTTTCCGACCCCGCCGTGCCGGTGGGTCCGCCCTTCGCCGGTGACAGCGAGATGGCCCGTCGGATGCGGACCTTCCCCTGGGCGACCACCTCTCTCGGGGACCCCTCCGGTTGGCCCGCCGCGCTGCGCGCCGCCTGTGACATCTGTCTCGCCTCCCGGTTCCCGATCATCGTGCTGTGGGGGGACGACCTGCGTTTCGTCTACAACGACGCCTACGTGCCCCTCCTGGGGGCCAAGCACCCGGCCCTCGGCACGCCCGGCGAGGAACTGTGGGGCGAGGTCTGGCACATCGTCGGTCCCATGCTCCGCTCCGTCATGGAGACCGGCGAGTCGATCTGGGTCGAGAACATCCTGCTGCCGGTGGATCGTCACGGTTTCCTCGAGGAGACGTACTGGACGTACTCCTACGGCCCGCTGCGCGACGACGGGGGGACGATCCGGGGCGTCTTCACCAGCGTGAGCGACACCACCGAGCGCGTGGTGGGCGAACGCCGGATCTCGCTGCTGCGTGAACTCGGGGCCCGCGCCGGTACGGCCCGGGGCGTCGAGGAGGCGTGCCGCCTGGTCGCCGGCGCCCTGGAGGGGGCGGGGAAGGACATCCCCCACGCCGCCATCCACCTGAGGACTCCCGACGGTGGCGTGGATCCCGTCCCCGTCGCGGTCGGTCCGGCCGGCACCGTGCCGCGTCCCCTGCCCGACGGCCCCGGCGGGTGGCCGCTCGAGGAGGTGGTGCGGACCGGCCGCGCCGTCGTCATCGATGACGTGCGCAAGCGTTTCGGCTCCCTGCCCGCCGTCGACTGGCCCGTACCGCCCGACCACGCGGTGCTGCTGCCGCTGCCCGGTGAGACCGGCGCCGAGCCCGTGGGGGTCATGGTGCTGGTCACCACCTCGGGGCGCCCGCTGGACGAGGAGTACCGGGCCTTCCTGGAGCTCGTCGCCCGGCAGACCGCGTCCCTGATCAACGGAGCGGTGGCCTATCGGGCGCAGCAGCGGCGGGCCGAGGAACTGGCCGAGCTGGACCGGGCCAAGACCCTCTTCTTCTCCAACGTCAGCCACGAGTTCCGCACCCCGCTGACCCTGATCACCGGTCCGCTCGCCGAGTTGCGCGCCCGATCGGCCGACATCCACCCCGACCTGCGGGGCGACCTGGAGGTCATGCACCGCAACACCCTGCGACTCGGCAAGCTGGTCAACACGCTCCTGGATTTCTCCCGCATCGAGGCGGGTCGGATGCGGGCCCGTTTCGAATCACTGGATCTCGCGGGGCTGACCACCGACCTCGCCGGTGTCTTCCGCTCCGCGATGGAGCGCGCCGGACTGGCCTACCGGGTGGACTGCCCGCCCCTTCCCGAGAGGGTCCGTGTCGACCGTGACATGTGGGAGAAGATCGTCTTCAACCTGCTCGGCAACGCCCTGAAGTTCACCCTGGAGGGTTCGGTCGCCGTTCGCCTCTCGGCGGAGGGCGACCGAGCGGTGCTGCGTGTCTCGGACACCGGCAGCGGAGTGGCGGCGGCCGAGATACCCGCGCTGTTCGAACGCTTCCACCGCATCGAGAACGTCCGCTCCCGTTCCAACGAGGGCAGCGGTATCGGCCTGGCCCTGGTCCGGGAACTGGTCGCGCTGCACGGCGGCACCATCACCGCGGAGAGCGTCGAGGGCGAGGGGACCACCTTCATCGTGCGACTGCCCTTCGGTGGGGATCACCTGCCCGAGGCCTCCGTGACCGACGCGGACGCCCCCGGACGCCCCGCGCTCCCCGAGCGCGCGGACACGGCGGAGAAGGCCCTTCCCTACATCGGCGACGCACTGGGTACCCCGTCCCGGGAACCGGTGACCGCCGGCACCGCCGCCGGCACCGCCACCGGCACCGGTGTGCGCCGCCCCCCG
>NZ_VKHT01000620.1 GCF_014141535.1 Streptomyces alkaliphilus
CCCCTGCTCCCCGCCTCCCTTCCTCCCGGGTGGGCCCGGCCCGACTCACCGGATCGGATCGAAAAAGTTCGGCCGGGGATGTCGAGAACCCGCGTTCGGCTCCGTCTCCCCTGTGAAAGCCACCGAACGCGACCACAATGGATCGCACCGGCACCGAGGAGAACCGTCATGGCCAAGTACCTGCTGCTCAAGCACTACCGAGGCGCCCCGGCCCCGGTCAACGACGTCCCCATGGAGAAGTGGACGCCGGAGGAGATCTCGGCCCACATGCGGTACATGAGCGACTTCGCGGCCCGGCTGGAACGGACCGGGGAGTTCGTCGACGCGCAGGCGCTCGCCCCGGAGGGCATGTTCGTCCGCTACGACGGCGAGGGCCGGCCCCCTATCACCGACGGCCCGTTCCCCGAGACCAAGGACCTCATCGCCGGCTGGATGGTGGTCGACGTCGACAGCCGGGAGCGCGCCGTCGAGTTGGCCGGTGAGCTGTCGGCCGCACCGGCGGCCGGTGGGGAGCCGCTCCACGAGTGGATCGAGGTGCGCCCGTTCCTGACCGTGCCTCCCACCATCACCGAATGACCCCCGACCCGACCCCCGCCGTGGACGAGGCTCTGATCCGGGGCCTCGTACCGGGCGTCCCGGGAATCCTCGTCCGCCGCGGAGCCGACTTCGCGGCGGCCGAGGACGCCGTGCAGGACGCGCTGGTCGAGGCGATGCGTGTCTGGCCGACCGATCCCCCGCGCGACCCGAAGGGGTGGTTGGTCACGGTGGCCCGGCGCCGGTTCCTCGACGCCGTCCGGGCGGACGCGGCCCGCCGGCGGCGCGAGGAGCTGATCACCGAGGAGCCGGCGCCCGGGCCCGTGACCGGGGCGGACGACACGCTGTGGCTGCACTTCCTGTGCGCGCATCCGTCGCTGACCCCGTCCTCGGCGGTCGCGCTCACCCTGCGCGCCCTCGGCGGGCTGTCCACCCGCCAGATCGCCCGGGCGTATCTGGTGCCCGAGGCGACCATGGCGCAGCGCATCAGCCGGGCCAAGCGCACCGTCTCCGGCGCGCGCTTCGACCGGCCCGGCGACGTCGCCACCGTGCTGCGCGTCCTCTACCTGATCTTCAACGAGGGCTACTCCGGTGACGTGGACCTCGCCGCCGAGGCCATCCGGCTCACCCGGCGACTCGCGGCAGCCATCGACCACCCCGAGCCGGCGGGGCTGCTCGCCCTCATGCTGATCCACCACGCCCGGCGTGCCGCCCGGACCGCGCCCGACGGCGGTCTGGTGCCGCTCGCCGAGCAGGACCGGAGCCGGTGGGACACGGAGGTGATCGCCGAGGGGGTGGAAATCCTGCAGGCCGCGCTGGCCCGGGATCGGCTGGGCGAATTCCAGGCCCAGGCCGCGATCGCGGCGCTCCACGCCGACGCGCCCACCGTCGGGGAGACCGACTGGGTGCAGATCGTCGAGTGGTACGACGAACTCGTGCGACTGACCGACAGTCCGATCGCCCGACTCAACCGGGCGGTGGCCGTCGGGGAGACCGACGGGCCGCGCGCCGGCCTGGCGGCCCTCGCGGACCTGGACGAATCACTGCCCCGTTACACCGCCGTGGCGGCCCACCTGCACGAGCGCGACGGGGACCTCGCGACGGCGGCACGGCTCTACGCCGAGGCGGCCCACAAGGCGCCCAACCTCGCCGAACGCGACCACCTGACCCGCCGGGCCGCCCACCTCAACACCCGGCGGAGGCGGTGATGAGTCGTGCCCGGGAGAGGACGGCGGTTCCTCGCCGTCACCCTCCCGGCCGGAGACGGGGTGAGCCGCCGTGCCGCCGTGTCCGGCATTCCGGAAACAGCGGGTCGATCCTCCGATCTCCCACCACTTCTCTCCTCGGGCCGGGCGTTCCGCCCGAAGGGGTGGGATCGGCCCCCGGGGACCAGACCCCCGTGCCCCCACCCGCGTGAATACCGGTATCACATCAGCCGATGATGGCCCGGACGGCGGCGTCCTCCCCACGTCGGGGGAAGCCGAGGGCTACCCGGGGACGCGGAACCGGAGGATGGTGACGGCGCCCGACCGCGTGCTGTCGATCGGTTCCAGGTCCGTCCTGGTGAGGCCGGGGGGCGAGAAGCGGATGCCGTCGCCGAGCAGCACCGGCAGCACGTACACCAGGATCTCGTCCACGAGTCCCCGCCGCAGGCACTGGCCGGCCACGTCGGCGCCGAGGATCTCCAGGTTCTTTCCGCCGGCCGCGCGGCGCGCGGTGGCGACCGCTTCCCCGATGTCACCGGTGAGGAACGTGACCGCCGGGTCCGGCGGCTCCGGCGGCTCCGGCGGCCGATGGGTGAGGACGAACACGGGCCCGGAGAAGGGGTAGTCCGTGCCGTCCGGATTGTCGGCCCGCATCCGGTTGCCCACCTCGTGGGTCCGCCGGCCGATGAGCATGGCGCCGGTGGCCGCCGCGAGCTCCGGGAACTCGTCCGGGGCCACGAAGTCGAAGATCCAGTCCATCGCGTGGTCGGGACCGGCGATGAAGCCGTCGAGCGACATCGACCTGTTCACGACCACCTTGCCGTTTCCCGTGCTCGTATCGCTCATGGTGTTCATCCGTTCCGGTTCGGCTCGTGCGGATCCCGGTCGGTCCAGGGGCGCCGGGTGGGGGCGGGCACGCCACGTGATCACGCGGGTGCCGTGGGCTGTGCGAACGGGGTGCGGCGCGCCCGGAGTGACATTGTCGCGTGGGGGTGCGCACCTGGTCGAGCCCAACCCGGGCGGGGAGAGCTTTGAACACACCGAAGATCAACGGAAAACGGTCAGGGAATTCTTTCGGCATCTCCATCGGATGGATTTCCCTTCCCCGGGCGAATGGGGCGGGACAACGTGGCCCGGAACACGTAACCTCGAGAGACGAATTTCCGCGCGAGAATTAATTTCCTCCTTTTCTTCAACTTTTCACGGTCTTCACGGAAGTGGTGACCCGGTGCCACTCATCCGAAATCGACACATGGGTCAATTCTCGGCGGATCGACGCGAGGGGCCGACCCGACGGGGGAGCACCCTTCGAGCAAGATGATCACCCGACGGCCCCCCCCCATCGGGTTGATGACGAAACGGTAACGTCGACTACCCCCC
>NZ_VKHT01000621.1 GCF_014141535.1 Streptomyces alkaliphilus
CTCCCGGGGGCACCACCGGCGAGGAGCGGGCCGGGGTCTCCCGGCGCCGTCTGCTCGGCACCGCCGGTGCCGCCGGCGCCGCCGGATTGGCCGTCGGCGCCGGCGGCGGGCTGCTCGCCGGTCCGGTCGGCCGGGCGACCCCGGGGGCTCCCGGCGACACCACCCCGCTGTCCTCCGTCGGCGCCGCCCGTGTCGACTTCCACGGCCCCCACCAACCGGGCATCCTCGGTGCCGCCCGCGCGCACGCCGAGCTGCTCGCCTTCGACCTGCTGCCCGCCTCCGGGCGCGGTGAGGCGGCGGCCCTACTGCGCCGCTGGTCCCGGGCGGCCGGGGCGATGATGACGGGCGAGGCCCCCGACGCGGACAACGGCATCGCCGGCGGCACCGGCCCCTCCGGCCTGGCGGTCACCTTCGGCTTCGGCCACGACTTCTTCGACGCGGTCGGCCTGGCCGACGCCCGGCCCCGGGCGCTGGACCCACTGCCGGAGTTCTCCGCCGACGCCCTGGACCCGGAGCGCTCGGGTGGCCACCTGTGGATCCAGGTGGAGGCGGACGACCCGACCGTGGTCTTCCACGCGGTGCGCACCCTCCAGCGGGCCGCCGCCGACACCGCGCGGGTGCGCCACCGGATGGCCGGCTTCAACCGGGTGCCCGGCGCGGCCTCCGGGGAGTCGGGCCCGCGCAACCTGATGGGTCAGATCGACGGCACCAACAACCTCCGTCCCGAACAGGAGGACTTCGCGGACCGGGTGTTCGTGCCCGGCGACGGGGAGCCCGCCTGGATGGCCGGCGGCAGCTACGCGGTGGTGCGGCGGATCCGGATGCTGCTGGACGCCTGGGAGGAGCAGCCGCTCGAGGCGCGGGATCGGGTCCTGGGCCGTCGCCGGGTGGACGGGGCGCCGCTGACCGGCGGCGGGGAGACCACGCCGGTGGACCTGGGTGCCGTGGACGAGCGGGGCCGACCGGTGATCCCGGCCGACGCCCACGTGCGGGTGTCCGCGCCGGAGAGCAACGGCGGTGCGGCGATGCTGCGGCGCTCGTACTCCTACCACGACGGGTTCGCGGAGGACGGGTCGCCCGACGCCGGCCTGTTGTTCGTCTGTTGGCAGGCCGACCCGATGCTCGCCTTCGTACCCGTGCAGCGGAAGCTGGACCGGGGGGACGCGCTGTCGGCGTTCATCCGGCACGAGGCGAGCGGCCTGTTCGCGGTGCCCGGGGGCGCCGAGCCCGGCGGATATCCGGGGCAACGCCTGCTCGAAGGGTGAGATCGAGGGGGACGGGGCCGGCGGGAGCCGCTACCGTGGCGGCATGACTGCCGGCCGTTACACGTACCTGGGCCCGGAGGGCACCTTCACCGAGGCCGCGCTGCGCACCCTGCCGGAGGCCGCCACCCGCGAGCTGGTGCCGATGGTGTCGGTGCCCGCCGCGATGGACGCGGTGCGCAACGGCGAGGCGGGCGGTGCCCTGGTGCCGATCGAGAACTCGGTCGAGGGCGGGGTCACCGCGACGGTGGACGAACTGGCCTCCGGTGAACCGCTGTTGATCTACCGCGAGGTGCTGTTGCCGATCGCCTTCGCGCTGCTGGTGCGTCCCGGCACGGAGTTGGAGGCGATCAAGACGGTCACCGGGCACCCGGTGGCACAGCCGCAGGTGCGGCGGTGGCTGGAGCGGAATCTGCCCGAGGCGCAGTGGGAGTCGGCGGCCTCCAACGCCGACGGGGCACGCCTGGTGCAGGAGGGGCGCTACGACGCCGCGTTCGCCGGGGAGTTCGCCGCGGCGACGTACGGGTTGGAGCCGCTGGTCACCGACATCCACGACGCGCAACACGCGGTGACCCGCTTCGTGCTGGTGGGGCGGCCCTCGCGGCCGGCCTCGCCGACGGGGGCGGACAAGACCTCGGTGGCGCTGTGGTTGCGCTCGGACCGACCGGGCGCGTTGTTGGAGATCCTTCAGGAGTTCGCGGCCTGCGGGGTGAACCTCATGCGGATCGAGTCGCGGCCCACCGGTGAGGGCATCGGCCGGTACTGCTTCCAGATCGACTGCGAGGGGCACCTGGCGGATCGACGGGTGGGGGAGGCCCTGATGGGGCTGCACCGGCTCTGCTCGGAGGTGCGGTTCCTGGGATCGTACCCGCGCGCGGACGGGGTGCGTCCCGCCCTCGAGCCCGGTACCACGGATGGGGACTTCGTGGCGGCGGCGCAGTGGGTGCACCGCAGCCTGGACGGTCAGCCCGACGGGGCCCGTCCGCCACGCTGAGTCCCCCTCCCCACCGGTTTCCGGCAGTCCCGGAAGCCGGGTTCCCGGGGCCCCGACAGGTCCCGCGCGGCCCCCTCTTCGGGGCCCGCCGGGTACCGCTCGGCGGTGGGCCCCGTACGCGGCCGGTGCCGGAAGCCCGGCGGCGGGGGTGGTGCGGGGTGTCCCGACGCCCGGTCCCGGGCGTGCCCGGGGCTCTGCCCGGCCGCCTCCCGTACCTCCGGTCGTGCCGTCCGGCCGGCGGCGGATGGGCGTCCGACCGGCGAACTCTTCTCCGCCCGGGCTTTTCCGCGTGGTGAACAGACGGCGCCGAGTTTTCCACAGGAAGCTTCACCCGCCTGTGAATAAGTCCATGTTGACGAACTCAGAAAACGGACATTTCGCCCGTCATTCCCCAGGGTGACCGCGGATATCCCCAGCGTCGATTCCACACCTTCGCGTCAACCTGTTTTACTTGAGTCACCCCAAAGGGGGATGACAAAAGGGACAAAGCCGGAATTCCCCCAGGCAAACCGGGCGAATCACCATGAGCCGACCCACTGCCCCCGAGGTTTTCCACACCTTCGAGCGAAGCCCTGTGGAAAACCATGTGGACGATTCGCCGGCTGTGGATGTGCACGGAGGTCCGAGTGCCGGGAGCCCCGCCTCGGAACCGAGGATATCCCGCATAGTGTGCCATTCATGGACTTTCGCCACATGTCGCTCAAAATTCTCCAAATGGGCATAACGCCCAATTCTGTGAGCTTTCGTGGTACTCGGGGTTCTCGCGACTCCTCGGGTGATTCCGGCACACCCGGTGGTCCGACGGCCGCGGGGTCGCGCCGGAACACTTTCCGGTACCTCCTCCGCCCGCTCCCCCTCCGCTC
>NZ_VKHT01000622.1 GCF_014141535.1 Streptomyces alkaliphilus
CCCCGTCGTGCCGACCCTCGCCCTCGGCCTCGCCCTCGCCCTGACCGCCTGCGGCACCGACACCGACGCCGGCCCCGACGTCTCCGAGGAGCCCCCCGCCGCCTCCGTGGAGGGCGCCGCCGACCGTGACCGCGGCACCGTCCTGGACACCCCCTTCACCAAGCCGGACCTGGTCCTCACCGACACCGACGGCGAGCCCTACGACCTGCGGGCCGAGACCGCGGGCACCGCCACCCTCCTGTACTTCGGCTACACCCACTGCCCCGACATCTGCCCGCTGACCATGAGCAACATCGCCGTCGGCGCCCGGGACCTCACCGCCGAGCAGCGGGAGAACCTGCGGGTGGTGATGATCACCTCCGACCCCGAACGGGACACCCCCGAGTCCCTCGGCGAGTGGTTGCGCGGCCAGGACCCGGAGTTCGTCGGCCTGACCGGCGACTTCGAGGAGATCCGGGAGGCGGCGCGGAGCCTGGGCGTGTACATCGAGGAGCCCTACGAGGACGAGGACGGGGGGATCGTCTCCAGCCACGGCACCCAGGTCATCGCCTTCATGCCCGACGACGACCTGGGGCGCGTCCTCTACACCGAGGGCGTCACCCACGAGACCTTCGAACGGGACCTTCCGAAGCTGATCGCCGGGGAGCTGCCGTGAGCCGGGCCGGTCGGCTTCGCACGGGCCGAATCGCCCCCGCCCTCGCCTCCGCGCTCGCCGCCGTCCTGCTGTTGGGCGGCTGCGCCGGCGGGACCGGGGCGGGACCGGAACTGGACGTGGAGGACGCCTACGTGCCGGAGCCGGTCAACGAGACCGTCGCGGGCGGTTTCCTGACCGTGCGCAACACCGGTGACGCCGATGACCACCTGGTCGCGGTGACCGGCGACATCGCCGGAACCGTGGAGCTGCACGAGACCGTGGACAACTCCATGCGCAGGGTGGACCGGTTCGCCATCCCCGCCGGAGGGGAGTTGGTGCTCAGCCGTGGCGGGAACCATCTGATGCTGCTCGACCTCTCCCACCGTCCCGTGGAGGGTGAGACGGTCTTCCTGGAACTGCACTTCGAGACGTCCGACCCGATCGGCATCGACGTGCCCGTCGAGGCCGGCACCCACACCGGTAGGTGACGCGAGCCGCCATGTCCCCCCACACCTCCCTGACCGGCTCCACACCGGAACGGGACGCCGTGCTGGACGAGGCCCCCACCGGCGTGGAGCTGACCTTCTCCGAGGAGGTCGGCGTCTCCGACGACTCGATCCGGGTCCTCGACCCCACCGGGGAACGGATCGACGACGGCGAGGTGATCGGCGGCTCCGGCGCCTACGCGGTGGGGCTGGGCCCCGACCTGCCGGACGGCACCTACACCGTGGTCTGGCAGGTGGTGTCCGCCGACAGCCACCCGGTGGGCGGGGCGTTCACCTTCTCCATCGGGGCGCCCTCCCCCACCGCCGTGGCGGTACCGGAGACCACGGCCGGGGGCGGCCTGCCGGGCTTCCTCTACGACACCGCCCGGTGGACGGCGTACGCGGGTTTCCTGTTGCTGGTCGGGGGTTCGGCCTTCGTGCTGCGCTGTCGGCCGGAGGCGGCGGGATTCCGGCCGGTGCAACGGCTGATCGTGCTCGGGTGGACGCTCATGACGGGCGCCTCGCTCGCCCTGTTGGTCCTGCGCACCCCCTATCTGACCGGGGAGATGGCGGACATCACCCGACTGTCGGCCGTGCGGGACGTGGTGGGCGAGGGGTGGGGCACCGCCCTGGTCTCCCGTCTGCTGCTGCTCGCGGCGGCGGGGATGTTCCTGGCCGTCCTGCTGGGCACCTGGGCCCGACTGACCGTTCCCGCCGGGCACGCCGACGGCGGGGCGCCCGCCCCGGAGGGCGGTGACGGCGGTGACGGAACCGACACCGCCGGTCGGGAGGCGGCCCGACGCGACCTCTCCTTCGGTCTGACCGTCGGGGGCGGCATCGTGGCCTGCGGCCTCGCCGCCACCTGGGCCCTGTCCGAACACGCCTCCACCGGCCCGCAGACCTCCGTCGCCATCCCCATGGACATCGTGCACCTGCTGGCCGCCGCCGTCTGGCTGGGTGGCCTGACCACCCTGGTGCTGCTGCTGTTCCGCGACCCCCTGCTGCCCCGGGAGACGGTGCGGCGGTTCTCCCGTCTGGCCTTCGGCAGCGTGGTGCTGCTGGTGATCACCGGTGTCTACCAGTCCTGGCGCCAGGTCGGCTCGGCCGACCTGCTCTTCTCCACCGACTACGGGCAACTGCTGGTCGCCAAGGCCGCGTTGGTGCTGTTGCTGCTGGTCGTGGCGTGGATCTCGCGCCGTTGGACGGCACGGCTGACCGATCCGGAGCCGGGTACGGGCCCGGGGCCCGCCCCCGGCCGACCCCCCGGGGAGGAGGCCGCCGAACCGGAGCCGGTCCTCGTCGGGGCCCCGGCCGGAGCCGAGCCCCCGCCGGTGGACCCCGACCGGGCGGCCCAGCTCGCCCGCCAGCGTGCCGCCGTGCTGCGCGCCGAACGGCGCCGGACCATGACAGCGGACCCCGAGCGGGCCGGCCTGCGCCGCTCGGTGCTGGTGGAGACGCTCATCGCGGTGGTCGTGTTGGTGGTGACCACCGCGCTGACCGGCACGCCCCCGGCTCGCACCGCCGCCGACGCGCCGGTGGAGGCCGGGGCCGCCGTCCCGGCGGAGGGGGTCTCCCTGGAACTGCCGTTCGCCGCCGGTGGCCCGAACGGCACCGGGACCGCCCTGGTGGACGTGGAACCCGCCGTCACCGGCGAGAACGTCCTCCACGTGCGCACGGTGGACCCCGCCGGGGAACCGATGTCGGTGGAGGAGATCCGGGTGGCGCTGGTGCTGCCCGCCGAGGACATCGGGCCGCTGCGCTTCGAACCGGTGCGGGTCGACACGGGCCACTGGACGGTGACCGACATGCAACTCCCGCGCCCCGGCGAATGGGGGCTCTCCCTGACCATCCGCACCTCGGAGATCGACCAGGTCACCGAGACCGACATCCTGCCCATCGGCTGAGGCTGAACCAGTGAACCTCCGCAGAACCCGCACCGCACGCACCGCACGCACCGACGGCACGCCCCGCACCGGCCCCGCCGACCCCGCCGGGC
>NZ_VKHT01000623.1 GCF_014141535.1 Streptomyces alkaliphilus
GGCGGGAACGGGGGGCGCCGAGAGGTCACCGGCGGGCTCGGCCGGCGGGGTCCCGTCAGCGGGCGGCTCCGTGCTCCCGGCCGGTTCCGGCCCCTCGGCCTCCTCGTTCCCCTCCCCGTCCTCGGTGTCATCGGTCCCGTCCGGCGCGTCGTCCACGTCCAGGCCGAAGTCCCGGGCCAGACCGGCGAGTCCGGTGTCGTACCCCTGGCCCACCGCGCGGAACTTCCACCCCGTGCCCCGCCGATAGAGCTCCCCGAAGATGAACGCGCTCTCCGTGCCCGCGTCCTCGATGCCGAAGCGCAGCAGCGTTTCCCCGGAGCGGTCGGCGAGCACCATGCCCAGGCCCTCCAACTCCCCGAACCGCCCGCCGGCGTAACGGCTGGCCGCCAGGACGACCCGGTCCACGTCGGCCGCCATGTCGTCCAGGTCGATGCCGATCCGGTCCTCGCTGCCGTTGTCGGTCGGGGTCTTCCCCAGCAACTGCACGCTGTCGTCGGCCGCCGTGGGGTTGTTGTAGAAGACGAAGTCCGCGTCACCGCGCACGACACCCTCGGCGTTCAGCAGCAGGACGGACACATCGGCGTCCTCGTCACCGGTGGGGCCGCCCCAGGTGAGGCCCACGAGGACCGAGCCGGTGTCCCCGCTCAGCTCCGCGAGCGCCACGTTCTCGCCCTTGACCATCTCCAGCATGTCGCCCCCCGGCGCGTCGTGTCCCCTCGGGCGCCGTTCCGGGGCAGCCCGATCCACCGGGGATGTGATGCGGAACACACCCGGCGATGTGCGGAACCCTAGCCTCCGAGTCCACCGACCCGGGGGTGAACGCCGGGATCGTGCCCCGGACGTTTCCGCCCCGAGAGCGGGCGGTCACTCCGGTGGGCGGGGGCCGCGGCCGGTGTCGGGACACGCCGCCCCGGGTACCCGGACCTCTCGGGATCGGGCGTGAACCACCCCCGTACGGGTGAACCGGGCCGGCGATCGGGAAAGGAGCACGGCATGGACGCCGAGGTGATCGTGGTGGGGGCCGGGCCCGTCGGGCTGCTGCTCGCCGGGGACCTGGCGGCGGCCGGGCGCTCCGTGACGCTGCTGGAACGCCGCCCGCCCGGTCTCTCCAACCTCACCCGGGCCCTCGCCGTGCACGCCCGCACGCTGGAGTACCTCGACGCGCGCGGCCTCGCCGACGAACTGATCGACCGGGGCAGGCGGGTGTCCCGGCCGCGCGGGATCGCCGGCATCGAACTCGATCTCTCCGGACTGCGCACCCGTTTCCCGTTCGTGCTGGTCACCCCGCAGTACGAGGTGGAACGGCTGCTGGAGCGCCGGGCCCGGAAAGCCGGGGTCGACATCCGGTACGGCACCGGGGCGATCGGCGTGGAACAGGACCCGGCGGTGGTGACGGTGCGGGTGCGCCGGGCCGACTCGCCGGTCACCGAGGGGGACGCCGACGCCGTCGGGGCCCCGGAGGGCGCCCTGCGGGCCCGCTGGGTGGTGGGCACCGACGGCCACCGCAGCACCGTCCGCGAGGCGGTCGGCCTGCCCTTCCCCGGGCACACCTTCCCCGCCTCCCTCGTCCTGGCCGACGTCCGGATGACCGAGCCGCCGCCGGGCCCGGTGCGGGCCGACGCCCGGGAGAACGCCTTCGCCCTCGTCGCCTCCTTCGGCGACGGCCGGTACCGCGTCGTCGGCTGGGACACGCGCAACGAGGTCCCCGAGGACACCCCCGTCGCCCTCGACGAACTCCGGGAGATCACCCGCCGCGTGCTGGGCACCGACTTCGGCATGCACGACGCGGGGTGGCTCTCCCGGCTGCGCAGCGAGGAACGGCAGGTGCCGACCTACCGCGTGGGACGGGTCTTCCTCGCCGGGGACGCGGCCCACGTGCACTCCCCCGCCGGCGGCCAGGGCATGAACACCGGCCTCCAGGACGCGGGCAACCTCTCCTGGAAGCTCGTCGCCGCGCTGGAGGGCCGTCCCGGCTCCGGGGACCTGCTGGACACCTACGACGCCGAGCGGCACCCGATCGGCGAGCTGGCGTTGCGCAGCAGTGGGGCGCTGCTGCGCGCGGCCGTGCTCCGTCCCGCGCCGGCCAGGGGCGCGCGCGATCTCCTCGCCCGGCTGTTCGCCGGCACTCCGGCGCTGCGCGACCGGGCGCTGGGCCAGGTCACCGGCATCGGTCTCGGCTACCGCGCCGGCCGGGGGACGCGTCCGCTCGTCGGCCGCCGGGCCCCCGACCTCGCCCTGGCCGGAGGCCCGGCCGACGGGCCGTCGAGCGCCCCGCAGACGCCCTCCCGGCTGTACGAGGCGCTGCGGGCCGGCCGGTTCGTGCTGATCACACCGCAGGGAGAGCCCTCGCCGTTCACCGGCACGCCGGACGCGGACCGGGTGCGGCACGTGTGGTGGGCCAACCCGGACCGGCGCACCGCCCTGCTGATCCGCCCGGACGCCCACATCGTCGGCGTCGGCGACGCCCCGGACCCGGCCCGCCGGGCCGAGGACCTGCGCGCCGCCCTCGCCCGCCACGGCGGCGCGGGGTGAGGAGTGCGGAATTCATCCGATGGGGTGATTCTGTCGCAGCGATCCGGTTGGTGGTCCGCCCCTTGTCCGATCGGTCCATCCCGCACCGGGGGCATCTCGTGAAACGGGGAGTGCCGGACAGGAAAAAGGGGGCAGTGGCCGCATAACGGCGAGTGCCCCTTCAAGCTCGAGCCCAGGCTAACACCGACTTCTCCGCGCAGCGGAGCACGCTGCGGTGACTGTTCGGTGCGTGGCGATGGTGTCCCCCGATTCGACCTCTTGCGCCTGGCACCGGTCGGCCGGTTCGAATGACGGATCGCTTCTTTGAATCGACCCTTCGGCCATGACGCGGCAGGAGTGCATGACGGGGAGTGGAGCGGGATCGCCAACGGTTCGGGTCCTGCTTCCGTTGCTTCAACGACGGCGTGGGGACGATATACGCCGGAGGCGTGGATCGGCTGACCCGCTCATGAGCGGTCGTTCGTCCGGACCGGCCGCGCGGACTTCCCGGTACCCGGGAGACTTCGAGCCGGCCCCGCGAAGGGCGCGCGGCCGGGGCGGAGGGGAGAGCGGCGTGGGGGCGGTGGAGGTGACC
>NZ_VKHT01000624.1 GCF_014141535.1 Streptomyces alkaliphilus
GGGAGTAGACGACGAAGAGACCGAGGAGGACGCCGTCGGTGTCTTCGGCGAGTTGATGATCACCGCCGGCGTCCTCCTCGGTCTCTTCGTCGTCTACTCCCTGTGGTGGACCAACGTGGTCGCCAACCAGGAGGCCAACCGCGCCGGTGACGCCGTCCGCGAGAGCTGGGAGACGGGCGGGGGCGCGGAGGACCCCGCCGACCCGGACGAACCCCGGGTCTACCGGCCCGAGGACGGCATCGGCTTCCTCCACGTCCCCGCCCTGGGCGGGGACGAGATCCTCGTGAAGGAGGGCATCGACCTGCCCACCCTCAACGGCGGGGTGGCCGGCTACTACGACCACCCGGTGGAGTCGGCGATGCCCTGGGACGAGGAGGGCAACTTCTCGCTGGCCGCCCACCGGGACGGCCACGGCGCGAAGTTCCACGACATCCACAAGATGCGCGAGGGCGACCCGATCGTCTTCGAGACCAGGGACAGTTGGTACGTCTACCGGGTCTTCTCGATCCTGCCGGAGACCTCCCGCTACGACATCGGGGTGCTGGACCCGATCCCGGAGGGTTCCGGGGCCACCGAGCCCGGCCGCTACATCACCCTGACCACCTGCACGCCGATCTTCACCTCCACCCACCGGTACATCGTGTGGGGCGAGTTGGAGCGGGTGGAGCCGATGTCGGCCGAGCGCACCCCGCCGTCGGAGCTGACGGAGTCCTGACGATGCGGAGGGCCCCGGGGCGGACGCCGTGGTCCGGACATCCCGGACGCCCTCCGTGTCGCGTTCCGCGCCCCGGCGACCCGCGGATTCGCGGACGCATCGGCGCGCGGCCCGTCCCCGGGCCCGTCACCGCGCCTTCCGGAACGACCACGGCCCCCGGAGGGAAACCCTCCGGGGGCCGATCGATCACACGGTCCGGGTCACCGGGCCGGTGGAGCGTAGGAGAGTCGAACTCCTGACATCTGCCATGCAAAGACAGCGCTCTACCAACTGAGCTAACGCCCCGTACCGCACCAGGGTACCGAATGCGGGCCCCGGTTTCCGACCGGGTATCGCCCCGGGCGTTCCGTCTCCGTAGGATGACGCGCACCTTCGCTCGCGTGAAGGCACCAGGGGAGAACCGGGGACCGACAGGGGAGACGCGATGGAGACAGCGCAGCAGGAGGCGGCGGAGAAGGCCCGCGAACAGCAGACCACCTGGTACGGGGAGCCGTTGGGCACGCTGTTCCGCCGCCTGATCACCGACCTCGGCCTCAACCAGGCGCGGCTCGCCGTGGTGCTCGGTCTGTCCGCCCCGATGCTGTCCCAGCTGATGAGCGGTCAGCGTGCCAAGATCGGCAATCCCGCCGTCGTCCAGCGCGTGCGCGCCCTGCAGGACCTGGCCGCCGAGGTGCGGGCGGGCCGGGTCAGCGCGGCGGAGGCGACAGCCGCGATGGAGGAGATCCGGCGCGACGCCGGCGGCAACGTCCTGGGCACCTCCTCCACCGCCCGGACCACCGGCACGGGCGTGCCCGCCAACCCCAGCAAGCGCGTCGTGCGGGAGATCCAGGCGCTGCTGCGCTCGGTCTCGGACGCCGGCGAGATCCAGAGCGCCTCCCGGATGCTCGCCGACACCCATCCGGAGCTGGCCGAATTCCTGCGGGTCTACGGCAGCGCCCGGACCCGGGAGGCCGTCGAGCACTACGAGCGCCACCAGGGCTGAGCCCCGCGCCCCGGTGTTCCGGCGGTGCGTCCCGGCGGGGAACCGGAGCGCCCCGCCGCCGCGTCCCGGTGGACGGGAGGGGTTCCGGCGCCCGCCCCGTGTGCCGGACCGGGACGGGACGGCGACGGAACCGCAACCCGCGGAGGCCGGCCGGAAACCGACCCGACTGCCTATGCTGGAGCGGTTTCGTGCGGAATCCCGCACGGGGAGCCGAACCGGATCCACCGGGCGAAGGGCCCGAACCCCACCGAACACCGGTGCGCGCCGTCACACGGCGGCACACGGCGGCACACCGGCGGGGACGGCGAACGGGAAGCGAGCGGACGAAGGCACGATGGGCGAGATCTTCGCGGGACGGTACGAGCTGATCGACCCGATCGGGCGCGGCGGCGCGGGCGCCGTCTGGCGCGCCTGGGACCACCGACGCCGCCGATACGTGGCCGCCAAGGTGCTCCAGCAGTCGGACGCCCACACCCTGCTGCGGTTCGTGCGCGAGCAGGCCCTGCGCATCGACCACCCGCACGTCCTGGCCCCCGCCAGTTGGGCCGCCGACGACGACAAGGTCCTGTTCACCATGGACCTGGTCTCCGGCGGTTCGCTCTCCCACCTGATCGGCGACTACGGCGCGCTGCCGCCCCGCTTCGTCTGCACGCTGTTGGACCAGCTCCTCGCCGGCCTCCAGGCGGTGCACGACGAGGGCGTGGTGCACCGCGACATCAAACCGGCCAACATCCTGCTCGAGCCCACCGGCCGGGGCCGGCCCCGGCTGCGACTGTCCGACTTCGGCATCTCGATGCGCAAGGGCGAGCCCCGCCTCACCGAGACCAACTGGGTCCTGGGCACGCCGGGTTACTTCGCGCCGGAGCAGATGCGCGGTGCCGAACCCGACTTCACCGCCGACCTGTACGCCGTCGGCCTGGTCGGCCTCTACCTGTTGACCGGGACGAAACCCGACTCGGTCGGTCTGTACGGCGAGTACGAGGACGCCGGTGGCATGCCGGACGCCCCCGAGGGCGTCCCCGAGGTGCTCTGGCAGGTGCTGGGCACGCTGCTCCAGCCCGATCCGCAGGCCCGGTTCCGCACCGCCAACGGCGCCCGGAAGGCACTGGCCTCGGCCGCCGAGTTGCTGCCGGAGGCCGAGGAGCGGGACACCGTGGAGGTCTTCGACCAGATCGGACCGCTGCCCGCCGGCTACGGACCGAACGGTCCGGAACGCGCCGAACCCGGCGTGGCCGGAGCCGTCTCCGGGGCCCCGGAGACCACCGGTTACCACCTGGCGCCCCCGGCGGGTCCGCCCCCGACGGGCGGCACGGACGCGGCCTCCGGGGGCACGCCGTCGGGCCCCCCGTCGGGGGGCACACCGTCGCAGTCGTTCGGTCCGCCGACCCCGCCGACCGGCGCGCCGT
>NZ_VKHT01000625.1 GCF_014141535.1 Streptomyces alkaliphilus
GCCCGACCCCCACCACCGCCAGCAGCAGCCAGCGGTCGGTGTGGGAGACGGAGAAATCGACCGACCCGCCCGGCAGATGGGGCCGGCCGTGCCGGGGGTCGGCGCAGTGCCCACATTCCCGGGCCGGTTCCACGGCCCCCGGCGCGGTCCCCAGGTACCGGGCGAGGATCAGTCGCTGGGCGCCACGGGAGGTGCGGAAGACATCCCGCACCGGACCGTCCGGGAGATCGGCGAGCCGCCGCCGCTCCGCCTCGCCGAGCAGTGCGTCCCACTCCTCTCGACGGCGCACCGGTACCAGCCAGAGGTCGCAAACCCCCGGTCCGGGCGGCGGGCAGTGCGCCGGCCGGGCCTCCGTGCCCGTCGGGGCCACGGCGATCGGCACGGTCGTCACGGCTCCTCCCGCCGGGCGGCGCGGCCGAGCCGGTACTCCTCGCCGGCCGGCCCCGCTGCGGGCGTGTCACCGCCGGGCAGCGGCATCGGCTCGGCCGGGACCGGGACGGTGGCCGGGGCCGTGCCCACCGCCGGAACCTCCGGCTCGGTGTGTCCGCCGAGGTCGACGAGCAGCCGCCGCACCGCCTCGGCGAGCTGCGGGTCGGGCCCGGCGACCGGGCCGGAGGGGGCGACCTCGACCACGATGTCCGGCTCCACGCCGTGGTTCTCCAGCCCTGGTCCCACCCCGCTGAGGTGGTAGCAGAACTCCGGCTGGGTGGTGACGGTGTCGTCGACCAGTTCGTGCCGGGGCCAGGTGGCGACGGTGCCGCCCCAGGTCCGGGTACCGACCAGCAAGCCGAGCCCCAGTTCCCGGAAGGTGTGGCAGAAGATCTCGCCGTCCGAGCCGGTCTGCTCGTTGAGCAGCGCCACCATGGGACCGCGGGGCGCCTCCAACGGGTACGGCACCCGGCCGCTCCACCGACTGTGCTCTGCCCCCACGCGCCGCCGGGAGAGCCGGTCCAGCACCATCGGGGAAACCTGTCCGCCCCCGTTGTAGCGGATGTCGACGACCAGGCCCTCGCGGTCCAATCCGGCGAGGAACTGCCGGATGAAGTCGGCGTATCCGGCACGGTACATGTCCGGCACGTGCAGATAGGCGAGCCGGCCGCCGGACGCCTCCTCGACGAACCGCTGATTGGCGGCGACCCAATCCAGGTACCGCGCGCGGTCCTCGCTCCGGGAGGCGCGGACCACCACCCGACGCAGTGGCACGCCCGGCCGGCGGATCGTCAGCTCGACCTCTCGGCCGGCGAGTCCGGCGAGGAGTTCACCGGGCCCGAGCGGGCCGACCGGACGACCGTCGATCGCGGCGATCTCGTCACCGGGTCGGATGTCCGCGCCGGGTCGGTCACAGGGCGAGCCCGCGGTGGGGTCCCAGGGCGCTCCGCACAGCACCCGGGCGACCCACCAGCGGCCGGAGCGACCCCGCGTGGGGTCCCAGTCGACACCGAGGAAGCCCTGGTCGCCACCGGAGGGGCTGCCGTAGTCACCACCGCGCTCGTAGGCGTGGGACGTGGCGAGTTCGCCGTGCAGTTCCCAGAGCAGATCGGAGAGTTCGGCGCGGGTGGCGACCCGGTCGAGCAGCGGGCGGTAACGGTCGTAGACTGCGTGCCAGTCCATCCCGTCCATGTCGGCGTTCCAGAAGCTCTCCCGCTGCAGACGCCAGGCCTCGCGGAACATCTGCCGCCACTCGGCGGCCGGGCGGAACGGGACGATCACCCGGTCGAGGTCGACCCAGCCGGTCTCCCGACCCGGCGGCGCGAGGTGGTTGTCGAAGTCCTCCAGGTCTGCCCGGGGCGCCCCGGCGGGGACCACCCGCAGCCGGTGGTTGTGGCGGTAGAGCAGGGTGGTGCCGGTGGAGTCGGTGTCGATCTCGTCGACCGGGTGGAGGTAGTCCTCCACGACCTCGCCGGTGGCGAGGTCGACCAGGGTGACGCGGCCCTCCGGCTCGCTCGCCGGGGTGTCGGGGTGGGGCGGCAGCAGCGGCACTCCGAGCAGCAGCACCGCACCGGGGAGGGCGGCGAGCGCGGCGTACCGGCCCTGCGGCATCGGCAGCGGGACCACCCGGCGCTCGATGCCATCGATGTCGATCCGTACTCCGGCGTCCGGGTCCGCTTCTTCGCGCGGCGGTACCGGAACGCCGGTGAAGGGTACGGGGGCGTCGGCGGTGAGCAGCACCGCGTAGGGACGGGCACCGAACGGGAAGCCGATGTCGAACTGGACCTGGTCGTGCTCGGGTGCCAGGTCCCGCTGCCCGACGAAGTAGAGGTAACGGCCGAGCGGGTCGAAGACCGGCAGGGAGTCGCGGAGCACCGGCTCGGTGATCCGGTGGACCTTCCCGGTGGCGATCTCGGCGACCCGGACGGCGGTGGTGCGCAGCGTCTCCGGGAATGTGTAGGCGAGCCAGCGGCCGTCCGGCGACCAGGCGAGATCGTCGATCCGGCCGTGCGGGCTGGAGTCCAGCAGTCGCGGGGACGGCTCGGGCGCGTCGGTGTCCACGGTCCACAGTTGCTGGCGGTTGGTGGCGAAGGCCACCCGTCCGCCGGCCGGGGCCGCTTCGATGGCGGTGACGTAACCGAACTCCTCCAGCGACACCCGGGCCAGTTCGGCGCCGCCCGCCGCGGGTAGCAGGGCCAGCCGCTCGTCGGGCCGCTCGTCACCGGCGACGGCGACCAGCCGACGGCCGTCGGCGAGCCAGCGCGGCAGCCTGTAGCGGACACCGTCGGCCGCGCCGTGCCGGCGGACCGGTCCGTGCCAGGGAGCAAGGGTGAACGCCTTGCCCCGGGCGGCGAGGGCGAGTCGATCGCCCTGCGGTGAGAGCCGGGCGCCGTCCAGGTGGCCGGTGGCGGTGGCGGTGAGGATACGACGCTCGTGCTGCACGCCGGAGGGGAGCAGCTCCACATCGATGGGGCGGTCCTCGCCCGTGGCCGGGTCGAAGAGGCGCAGGCGTGCCCCGCGGTGGTAGACCAACCGTCGCCCGTCACCGGTGAGGCCACGGGCGTAGAGGCCGCGATGGGCGGTGTGCCGGGTGAGGTCCGAGCCGTCCGGGAGGCAGGAGTAGAGGTTGCCGGTGCCATCGTGGTCGCTGAGGAAGTAGACCCGCCCACC
>NZ_VKHT01000626.1 GCF_014141535.1 Streptomyces alkaliphilus
ATCCCACCCCCACCATCCGACTCGGTCTTCCTCTCTTGATCTATCGCATCAGCGAAGGAAGGTGTCGAAATGAAAACGGCAGACATTGTCACGGCCAGCAGAAAAGCGATTCTTGGGATGCGCCTCAGAGACACTGCGAAGACTCCCTTTCCAGTTCCTCTTCAACCGTCTGCCAAACCCCCTGATCACCCTTCTCCAGGCGTGCCACATAGCGCGTGGGAAGTGCGTCGGGATCCGCCTCTTGAACAACTTCTCTGGTGCTGAAATCGTGCGTCACCGAGCCAGTGAAGTCCCTGCAGTAGGTAAGGACCGCGGCCTCACCGGGGAGAATATTCACCTCATAATCGTAATACCTGATCTCCCCGCTGGTGGTAATCCCCCTTTCCAGGATTCGATCCAACATCTCCATATTCTCGAGAAGTGCCTGCCCTTGAGTGTAAAAACTCACCGATGAGCCTTCCACGTCATGGTAGGAAATCACCTCATATATTGACTTGACCTGCCACTCGGCATCCACCAACACCGCCGCCTCATCGGCTTCTTCGACTTCCGGCTTATCGAAGATCAGGTTCAGGTCCTCGGGAAGACGGATCTCCGGGCGGTCGATGTCGTCGTCCTCCGGCGTCGGGTCCTCGGCCGTCTCCTCGGGCTCCGGCTCCGACGTCGCCTCCCCCGCACCGTCCGCACCCTCGATCGGCGCGGCTGCCCCCTCGTCCCCCTCCCCATCGGAGGAACAGGCGGTCAACAACAGGCTCGCGGCCACCATCCCCGCGACGGCGGAACCGGCAAGACGACGCTTCATGACAAGAACTCCCCTGAACAGTGCGGCAGGTGAGGGCACGACACCCCGACACCCGGGACATCGACCCGCACACACGGAGGGATTCGCCGCCCCCCGCACGTCACTGTATGACGGGACGCGAACACGCCAACAGGGGTTTCATCCCGACCGGAATCCGCGACAATCGGATGAAAACCCGACCGGACCACACCGCCCGTCCCCAACCGGCGTCGCGGTCCGTCACCCCGGGATTCGGGGGAACCTCCACCTTTCCCGGGGCGTCCGGGATGATGGGGGCAGAGCACGTACGGCGTGCGGGGAGGTACGGGGATGTCGATGCAGCAGTGGCCGAACTCCGGTCCGTACGGGAACGTGCCCCAGCGGCAGCCGGGGCCGGTACCCGGTTCCGGTGGTCAGCAACCGATGATGCGCGCCTCGGATTCGGACCGGGCGCGGGCTGAGGACGTGCTGAAGGCCGGGTACGCCGAGGGTCGGTTGAGCAAGCACGAGTTCGATCAGCGGATGGCGCACGTGCACTCCGCCACCACCTACGGCGAGTTGCACCACCTGCTCGCCGACCTGCCTCAGGGGCCCTCGCCGATGCCGGCCCCCGCACCGGCGACGTTCCAGCCGGCTCCGATGCCGTACGCGCCCGCGCGGCCCTGGTCGCCCGTGCCCGCCCCGCCGCCACAGACCAACGGCAGCGCGGTGGGCGCGCTGGTGTGCGGGGTGCTGTGCCCGTTCACGTGGGGGGTCACCTCGATCCCGGCCGTCATCCTCGGTCACAAGGCCAGGTCGGATGTCCGGCGCACGGGGGAGAAGGGCGACGGCATGGCCCTGGCGGGTCTGATCCTGGGGTACCTGACCCTGGCGGGATGGATGCTTCTGCTGTTCGGGATCGCCATCGCCGGCATCTGACCCCGAACGGGACCGCCGGCTTCCCGCGCGCCCCGTTTTCGGGCCCTGCTCCGTTCCGGCGTCCCGGGCGGGGCCGCGCACCGCGTCGCGGCCCCGCCCGGCACGCCGGCCCGGTTCACCCCCGTTCCCCGGCCCGGACCGGGGTGCGTCGGGGGGATGTCCGGACCGGCGCGCCGGAGGCAGGCTGCCCCGGGGCCTCGTGCTCGTGCTCGTCCCCGTTTCCGGTCGCGGTTCCGACGGAGGCGGTCGGCCGGACGGATGGAGCGGTCGCGGCGGGGGCCATGGCGGAGTACCAGTCGATCTTGCGGCGCAGTCGTTCCTGTTGCTCGCGCAGGCGCGCGATGTGCCCCTCGACGCGGGCGGCGTGCTCCACCAGCAGGGCGAGGCGATCGGGGATGGTGCCCTCGCCGGCACGGGCCTGTTCGGCGTAGCAACGGAGTTGGGCGATGGTCATGCCGGTGTCCCGCAGGCACCGCAGCATGCCCAGCCACTCCAGGTCCCGCTCGGAGAACCGGCGGTGTCCGGTGGATGTGCGGGTGATGGGCGGAAGGAGCCCGATGCGCTCGTAGTAGCGCAGGGTGTCGAGGCTGAAGCCGCTCCGCTCGGCGGCCTCGGCCGGGGAGTAGGTGTCGCTCATCTCCCGAGAGTGACACCTGGAGTGCGCTCCGGGTCAAGGGGGGTCGGTTCCCGCCCGTGTCGGGGGCGGCACACGGTTATCGGGGGTCGGTGCCGTCGGGAGCGGCGGTGATGGCGTCCGCGAGGCCGGAGAGCAGCGCGGCGACGCCGGCGGGCCCGTCCACGAGCAGGTCGCACGCCTCCGCCAGGGCCGTCACCTCGTTGCTGCCGCTGCACACCCGTACGCCGGGCAGACCGTTGTCCCGGAGCTTGACGAGCGCGTCGAAGGCGGCGAGGTCGCCGAGGTCGTCCCCGGCGTAGAGGACGGCGGAGGGGCGGACGGCACGCACGAGCCCGGCGAGGGCGGCGCCCTTGTCGGTGCCGGGTGGGCGCAGCTCCAGGACCCGGCGACCGGGTTCGACGGTGAGGGCGTGCCGGGCGGCGAGCCGGGTGAGGGGCTCGCGCAGTGCCTCCAGGGCCGCCTCGGGGTCGGCGGCGCGGCGGGTGTGGACGGCGAGGGCGCCGCCCTTGTCCTCGATGTGTGCGTGGTCCGAGGGCAGGGCGTCACGGACGACGCCGGGCAGGTCGGCGCGGACGGCCATGACGCCGGGATGCGGGGGCGGGGTGGTGAGCGAGTCGTCGCGGGCGTTCCAGCGTTCGGCGCCGTACGCGCCCAGGACGGTGAAGCGATCGAAGCCGGGGGTGCCGCGCAGGGTCTCGAACCCGCCCAGACGAGCGGCGTCGGCGGCGGCCCGGCCGGTGATGACGGCGAGCGCGCCGATG
>NZ_VKHT01000627.1 GCF_014141535.1 Streptomyces alkaliphilus
AGGGCCGGGCCACCATCCTGGAACTGGCGGACGACTTCGCCATGGAGATGACCCAGGGCCCCGCGCTGCACCGGCCGGGGGACGTCGGAGGTGTCTGGGCGACCCGCTACCCGGTCGGTTGAGTCCGGCGGTCCCGGCGGCGGTCCCGGTGGCCGGCCCGGTGGGTCGTCACCGGTGCCGGTCGGTCCCCGGGACCGCGGGGATCAGCCGTGGAGTACGGGGCCCGGGCCCCGGCCATCGGCCTCGCCGGGCACCGAACCGACGAACGCCGTCCAGGAGTCGGCGGAGAACGCCAGGCGCGGGCCGGCGGGCGCCTTGGAGTCCCGGACCAGGAGGGCCCGGGGGGCGGGGGAGAGCACTTCGACGCACGCGCCGTTGCCCCCCGAGTGGGAGGACTTGATCCACCGGTGGGTCGGGGACTGCCGGTCCCGTCGGTCCTGCTGACCCTGCTGACCCTGCTGAATCGCCATGAGGTATTGCGGCCCTTTCCATGCTTCGGCGCCCGCCTTGCTGCGGAGCCCCGCAGGGAAGGTAATGGGCCCCGGGGGGATTCGAGCAAATGTTGCGCACGAATGAATGGCAGATTCGGCATATGCCTGCGGAACGTCCCCGGGAGCGTATAGGGTTCGGCCGACCGTCCGTGAACCATCGAAATCGATCATCCGGTCGGATGTCGATCCACCGTTCCCGATCCGGGGCGCCCGCCCGCCTCAGGCCGCCCCCGGTCCCTCCCCGGCGATCCGCTGGATGAATTCCCGGGTGGCCTCCGGACTGAGCGCCTGGGCGCGCAGGTGCTCGTACATCACGCCGTAGTTCTGCACGTCATTCGGTTTCTCCAGGTACAGGTCGCTGGTCACTCCTTCCAGATACACCACCGTGGAATCCGTGGCATCCGGGAATTCCATGATCGCGAACTGTCCGTTCACGCCGGGGTGCGCCCCGGCGGAGAACGGCAGCACCTGCAGGGTCACGTTGGGCCGGCGGGAGACGTCCACCAGGTGCTTGAGCTGTTCGGCCATGACCGCCCGTCCACCCACCTCGCGGCGCAGCACCGACTCGTCCACCACCGCCCACAGTCGCAGGGGACGGGAGGCGTCGTGCACCCGCTCCTGTCGCCGCAGCCGGACCTGCACCCGGCGGGAGACGTCCTCGGCCCCGACCTCCGGCAGCGCCCCCGAGATCACCGCCTCCGCGTACTCCGGGGTCTGCAGCAGTCCGGGCACCACCTGCGGTTCGAAGATCCGCAGGGAGGCGGCGTCCATCTCCAGCCCTATGTAGACGCTGTAGCCGGGGGACAACTCGCCGAAGGCGTGCCACCAGCCCTGCTGGCGCGACTCACGGGCCATCTGCATCAACGACTCGACGAGCTTCCCGTCCTGCACCTCGTAGACACCGCACAGGTCCCGCACGTCGCGCGGGCTGATGCTGCGCCGGCCGTTCTCCAACCGGCTGATCTTGGACTGGGAGACCAGCAGGCGCTCGGCGACCTCCTCGGCCGTCATGCCCCGGTCCTCGCGGAGTCTGCGCAGCTCCTGTCCGAGCCTGCGCCGCCGCACCGTGGGATTGATCGTTCCCGTCACCGGGACTGCACCTCCGTTGAGCCGCCAACACCGCTCGGTAGCCTGTCACTTACAGACGTGTGTGGGGTGGAGGATGTCAACAGCGGCGCACGGACCGCAAGCGGGCGATCCGATGCGGTCGGTCACGGCCGGGGCCGGTGGGTCCCGGGCGGCGCGCGGAGGCCGCCGGGGCGGGGGGAAGGGCCCGGGCGCCCCTCCGCTCCCGAACGGGTGTACGACCACTCCCGGGCGGGTGCCCGGAAACGGGTACGGGGCGCGGGACGGTCGCCACCACCGCTCGACTTCCGGTGATGGACGACCGACCCCGCACCCCGTACCGGCGGCTCCCGGTGGGATCACGGCACCGGTCGGACCGGCCCGGGCGCCATCGGGACGCCCGGGCCGGTCACCGACCGGAGCTAATGCGGTGAGAGGGACGGCCGGGCGGTCACCCTGACCGACTCCCTCCGACGGGCCTGGTCCGGCACCTGCTGACCGCCCCGTGGGGCCGCCGGCGCGGCCGGTCGCCGCCCGCGCACCGCCGGTGCGGCCCGACGCGCCTGACCCGCGGCGCCGTTCTGGACGTCCATGACGGCGTGGGCGACGAGCCCGCCCATCGGGTCGTGGCGGATCAGGTCCCGCAACCGGGAGCGGGACGACCGTCCCTCGTTACCCGGATACAGGTGTTTGCCCAACCCCACCGCGTGCGCCAGCGCGGCCAGGGCGGCCGTTCTGGCGTCCGGTGGGGTCCCGGTGCGGATGGCACCGTCGAGGCGGGCCTTGATTTCCCGACTCACCTCCGTGTCGGTCGCCTGGTACCGCGTTGTCGGCAGCACCCCGCACATCTGGTTCTCCACCGCGTGCACCATGCCGCAGCGTTCCAGATGGGACAGGTAGGTCTGCCGCAGGCCCAGCCGGGGACCCCCGACCCAGTGGACCGCCCGCACCGGAGCGCCGCGTCTGCGCAGCAACTCCAGGGCGGTGTCCAGGGTCGGATCACCGGTGGGCCGTGCGAGTACCACGGCTATACGGTCTCCGTTCGGGGCGATGCGCCCCGCGAGAGCCAGCTCGACGAGCTGGGCCCCGGCCAGGCCGAGGTCGAGTGACTGCGGCTGTGCTGTGGTACCCGTTGTCGGGTCCAGAGCGAGCAGCAGCAACTCCTCCGGAATGCTTCTACGACTCCTGCTCATCCATGCCTCCCCGCGTGGATGAAAGACAGGGTGACCCCTCTCACAATGTTCTGTCGAGGGTGCGTGGTCGATTTGTGATGCAACTCGCGGATATGTCGTTGTCGTCCATGCGGGTAGACCGCGACTTTCCGCCATGGGGGAGGCTGTGCGCCACGGTGCACAGGAAGCGGCACACTGATAGCGGCAGTGATCCGGTCGGCGACCGGTGCACGAGAGCGAGGAGGCGCGGGTGGCGGGTCAGTCCCCGGAGATCCCGGAGAACGAGCGGGAGCAGGGTCGGGCGCACACGAGGACGCCCGCGACCACCGGGACGGTTCCCCCCGGGGCGGGAGAATCGGGGGGCGCGGG
>NZ_VKHT01000628.1 GCF_014141535.1 Streptomyces alkaliphilus
GTCGGTGCTCGGCGACGGCGTCGGCGTACACCTCGGCGGTGGCCGCCGCGGCGGTGTTCCAGCCGAAGCGGGAGGCGTGCCGGACGGCGTCGGTGCCCAGCCGGGCGGAGAGCCCCGGGTCGGCGGCGAACCGGGCGAGCGCGTCGGCGTAGTCGCGGGGGTGGTGGCCGTTGATCAGGTAGCCGGTGGTGCCGTCGGAGACGGCCGTGGGCAGGCCGCCGACCGCCGCCGCGATGACGGGCGTGCCGCACGCCTGGGCCTCCAGGGCGACCAGGCCGAAGGACTCGCTGTAGGAGGGCATCACCAGGACGTCGGCGGCCCGGTACCAGTCGGCCAGCCCGTCCTGGGCGACCGGCGGACGGAACCGCACCAGTTCGGCGATGCCCAGCCGCGCGGCGAGTTTGTGCAGGTGCTCGGGGCGGGCGAGGCCGGAGCCGCTGGGCCCGCCGACGACGGGCACGACGAGTCGGGAGCGCAGCCCCGGCTCCCGTTCCACGAGGTGGTGGACGGCGTGCAGCAGCACGTCGGGGGCCTTGAGCGGCTGGATGCGGCCGGCGAAGAGGGGGATCAGCGCGTCGGGGGGCAGGCCGAGGCGGGCCCGGGCGGCGGCCCGGCCGTCGGCGGGGCGGAAGCGCTCCAGGTTCACCCCGGGGTGCACGACGGCGGTGTGCACGGGGTCCGCGCCGTAGTGGTGGGTGAGCTGCGCGGCCTCCTCGGCGGTGTTGGCGATCAGCCGGTCGGCGGCGGCCACCACCTGGGTCTCGCCGATGACCCGGGCGGCCGGCTCGGGGGTGTCGCCCTCGGCGAGGGCGGCGTTCTTCACCTTCGCCATGGTGTGCATGGTGTGCACCAGCGGCACGCCCCAGCGTTCGGCGGCGAGCCAGCCGACGTGGCCGGAGAGCCAGTAGTGGGAGTGGACCAGGTCGTAGTGGTCGGGGCGGTGACCGGCCCAGGCGCGCATGACGCCGTGCGTGAAGGCGCACAGCTGGGCGGGGAGGTCCTCCTTGGCGAGGCCCTCGTAGGGGCCGGCGTCGATGTGCCGGACGATGACGCCGGGGGCCAGCTCGACCCGGGGGGCCAGGGCCCCGGCGGTGGAGCGGGTGAAGATCTCCACCTCGGTGCCGAGGTCGGCGAGCCGGCGGGCCAGCTCCACGATGTATACGTTCATGCCGCCGGCGTCGCCGGTGCCCGGTTGGTGCAGCGGTGAGGTGTGCACGCTGAGCACGGCGACCCGGCGCGGATGCCGGACTCCGCGGCGGCGGCGCCTGAGCCGAACGATGTCGGGCACGTGTCCTCCCGGGGTGGCGACGGGCGGGCTCCGGGTCCGAGAACACGAGCGACCCGACCCGTCTTCCCACTTTGCCAAAACGTGACCGATTTCGATGGGCGCGACCCCGGGCGGCGGGGGCGTCCGGGGCACCCCCGGGAGGCCGGGACCGTCCCCGCGACACCGGTCACACGCCCGATCGCCTACGGTGGCCCGGGACACGCCGGGCGGAGGACCCCACCCGGGAACCCGGCAGGAGTCGCGCGGACGACCCCGGCCGCGTGACGGGAGGAGCGGACGGCATGGTGGTCGGCGCGGCGACCGAGGGCACGGGCGCCGGCGGCGGTTCCCGTCCCCGGCCGGGCGCCCGCCCCACCGGCACCGTCACCCGGGGCACCACCCACCGGAACCGGCTGCGCCGCATGGACCGCTGGATCGTCGCCGAGCACGGCGCCGCACTGCGCCGCTCGCCCCGCCCCCCGCTGGCCGTCGACCTCGGCTACGGGGCGGCCCCGTGGACTGCCGTGGAACTGGCGGGACGCCTGCGCGTGGTACGACCGGACGTCCGCCTCCTGGGCCTGGAGATCGACCCCGCCCGGGTGGCGGCGGCGACTCCCTTCGCCGGTGAGGGGCTGAGCTTCGGGCGCGGCGGCTTCGAGGTGCCGCTCGGGGGCTTCGGGGCCCCGGGCGGACGTCCGCTGTTGATCCGCGCCGCCAACGTGCTGCGGCAGTACCCCGAGGAGGAGGTGCCCACCGCCTGGCGGTTGATGTGCGGACGGCTGGCGCCCGACGGCCTGCTGGTGGAGGGCACCTGCGACGAGATCGGCCGCCGACACGCCTGGGTGGCGCTCGGCCCGGAGGGGCCGCGCACCCTGACCCTCGCCGCCCGCCTGGCCGACCTGGATACCCCGGGCGACCTGGCGGAGCGGTTGCCGAAGGCGTTGATCCACCGCAATGTGCCCGGCGAGCCGGTGCACGCCTGGCTGCGCGACCTGGACCGCGCCTGGGCCGCCGCCGCGCCGTTCGGGGCGCTGGGCGCCCGGCAGCGATGGCTGCGCACGGTGCGGTCGGTGGCGGCGGACTGGCCGGTGCGCGGCGGGCACGCCCGACACCGGCAGGGCGAGGTCACGGTCGACTGGTCGGCCGTCGCCCCCCGCTGAGCGCAAGCCGACCGGACGGCCGATCGAACGGGCCGCCGGGCGCTTCGCCGGTGGTCGGCGCTCTCCCGCGCCGGACCGCCGGGCCCGTGCTCGGAGCCGGTCCTCCCCGCCGGACGGAACGCCGGGGTGCCCCGACACCACCGAGGGCCGACCCCACCGCCCGGCGGGGTGTCAGGCCGTCGGGCGGCCGGGGGTTCGCAGGGCGTCCACGGCCTCGTCCAACAGTTCGCGGTCCTGTGGGTGGGTGAGGCGTTCGCGCGCCGCGTCCGGCTCCAACCACACCAGGGCGTCGATCTCGTCGTTGGGCTCGAAGCTCCCCGCCGACGCCTCGGCGAGCCAGTAGCGGACCTCCTTGGGGTGTCCCTTCGCCGAGTAGCGCTGGGTGGACAGCTCGGCTCCCGGCACGCAGACCATGCCGGTCTCCTCGCGCACCTCCCGCACCGCCGCCGCCCGGGCCTCCTCACCGGGCAGCAGCTTGCCCTTGGGATGGGACCAGTCGTCGTACTTCGGGCGGTGCACCAGGGCGAACGCCGACGGGGGGCCGTCGGCGCGGGCCCTGCGCCACAGCACGCACCCCGCGGCCCGCACCACCGACACCCCGGGCACCGGGACCGTGCCCGGCGGGTCCCGCTCCTCGTCCGGGGGCGCCGGACGGGCGGGCCCGGGGG
>NZ_VKHT01000629.1 GCF_014141535.1 Streptomyces alkaliphilus
CCGAACCCCCGTGGGTCCCGCCCCCACCGCCTACCCTTGCAGACGTGGCAGCTGACAGCATGTCCGACCGCAGAACCGGGGGCCGGTCCGGGCCGCTGGTCCGTTCGCTGCGCGCCGTCGGTCGCGGGGTCTCCCGCCCACCGGCGGCGCTCGGCCGTCGGATCCGGCGCGTCACCCACGCCCAGGGGGCGGGCGAGTCGGGTCTCGGCAAGCTGATCGAGGTGCACGCCGTCCATTCGATGGGCGACATGCTGATCACGATGGCTCTGGCGTCCACGATCTTCTTCTCGGTCCCGACCGACGAGGCGCGCGGCCGGGTCGCGCTGTACCTGGCGGTCACGATGGCGCCGTTCGTGTTGCTGGCGCCGGTGATCGGCCCCCTGCTGGACCGGATCCCGCACGGTCGGCGGGCGGCGATGGCGGGGGCGCTGCTGTTCCGGGGCCTGCTGGCGCTGCTGATCTCCGGCGCGGTGGCCACCGGGGAACTCCTGCTGTACCCGGCGGCGCTCGGCGTGATGGTGGCCTCCAAGGCGTACAACATCGTGCGGGCCGCGGTGGTGCCCCGCCTGCTGCCGCCGAAGATCTCACTGGTGAAGGCGAACGCGCGGATCACCCTGACCGGCCTGATCGCGGCCGGCGTGGCGGCCCCGCTGGGGTTGCTGCTGCACCTGTTGGGGCCGCAGTGGCCGCTGTACGGCGCGTTCGTGCTCACCACGATCGGCGCCCTGATGTGCTTCCGGTTGCCGCACAAGGTGGACCTGGCCAAGGGCGAGCGGGCCCTGCACCTGGAGGAACTGGCCCGCACCCGGGTGGTGCGGGAACCGGCGCGCGACACCGGCCGGAACGACCGCCGGCGGTCCGCGCGCGACGGCGCCGCGCGTGCCTCCCGCAACGGCGGACCGCGCCGGGCGTCCGGCCCCCTGGCCTGGTGGCGGCGCCGCTCCGCCGAGCGCGAGCGGGTGCTGCGGGCCGCGGACTCGCCGGTGTTCAAGGGGTTGCTCGCGAACTCCTCGCTGCGGGTGCTCTCGGGTTTCCTGCTGTTCTTCCTGGCCTTCCTGCTGCGCGACCAGCCGTTGCCGGGGATGTCCACGGCGCTGGCGCTGGGCGTGGTCGGGGTGGCGGCCGGGGCGGGCAACGGCCTGGGCAACGTGCTGGGGGCCTGGGCCAGGGACCGGGCGCCGGAGGTGATCCTGCTGCTGATGCTGGCGCTGGCGGTGGGCACCTCGATCGCGGCGGCGGTCGCCTACGGCACGGTGACGGTGCTGATGGTCAGCGCGGTGGCCGGCCTCGGGCAGGCGATGGGGAAGCTGTCGTTGGACGCGATGATCCAGCGGGACGTGCCCGAGGTGGTGCGAACCTCCGCCTTCGCCCGATCGGAGACGGTGGTGCAGATGGCGTGGGTGGTCGGCGGGGCGATCGGCATCGTGCTGCCGCTGATCGGGTGGCTGGGCATGGCGGTGGCGGCGGTGCTGCTGATCGTCGGCACGGCCGTCTCGGCGGGCACGCTGCTGGCCTCGGCCCGGCGCGGCACACCGCACCCGCGCGTTCGCTGACGGGGGCCGCCCGGTACCCTGCCCGCATGACTGCGATCTCCGGGATGATGGGCCGGCGGGCCCTGCGCACCACCCTTGCCGTCGGCGCCGTGTCACTGGGACTGGCGGGGTTGACCGCCTGCGAGCGGCCGACGCCGAACGCGCACTTCACCCTCGGCGCCTCGACCTCCTCCCCGGAGACCGCGAGCGACTGTTTCGGCCACGACGACCCGCTGGGCGTGCAGCGGGCGCAGGAGTGCCTGGAGCACACCGACGACGCGCCGTCGTTCACCTCGCGGCGCGGCGAGACCTTCCGGGTGGGCGTGGACCCCTCGATCGCGGAGCACGGCTGGCTGCTGTTCGTCAACGGCGAGACCCGGTCGGTGGATCCGTACACCACCACCTTCCAGAACTTCCCCGTCGACGAGTTGCACGCGATGTCGCAGGCCGACCCGTTCGGCGAGGAGGACGAGGACGAGGGCATCACCGTCAGCGTCGTCAAGCTGACCGGGGACTACGACTCCGATGAACTGATGGCCGCCTACCAGGCGCAGGACGAGGATGCCTTCAACGAGGCGCTGTACGGGCGCTTCGAGGGTGTCTGGAACGCCCGCCTGGAGCCGGGGAACTGATCGGGGGACCCGTGGGCGCCGAGCCCTCCGCGGTGACCGGGTCGGCCCGACCGGCCCCCGCATCCGCCGTGTCCCCCGGGCCTTCCGCGGCCCTCCCGGCCGACGGGCGGCCGGAGGTCGCCGAACCCGCCCCGGGGGGTCGACTGTTGGTGGTCACCGCCGTGACCGCCGAGCGCGACGCCGTGCTGGCGGGCCTCGCGGGAACACCGACCCCCGGAGGAACACCCGCACCGCCGGAAACGCCGGGTCCCGCCGCCGGGGACCCACCGGTGCCCGGGGCCGTGGAGGCCGTGGTCACCGGGGTCGGCCCCGCCGCCGCCGCGGCCGGGACGGCCGAGGCACTGACCCGCGCCCGCGCGGAGGGCCGCCCCTTCCACCTGGTGCTCTGCGCGGGCATCGGCGGCGGCTTCGTCCCGCACGCCCCGCTCGGCTCGGTCGTCGTCGCCTCCCGGATCGTCGCCGCCGACCTGGGCGCGGGGACCGCCGACGGCTTCGTCGACGTGGCCGAACTGGGCTTCGGCTCCGTCGCCCACGAGCCGCCCGCCGACCTCGCCGCGGAGGTCGCCCTGGCCGCCGGAGCGCTGCTGGCCCCCGTGCTGACCGTCTCCACCGTCACCGGCACCGCCGGGCGGGCCGCCGACCTGGCGGCCCGTCACCCCGGGGCGGGGGCGGAGGCGATGGAGGGCTTCGGTGTCGCCGAGGCCGCCGCCCGCGCCGGGGTGCCGGTGCTGGAGGTGCGGGCGGTCTCCAATCCCGTGGGACCGCGCGACCGCGCCGCCTGGCGAATCCCGGAAGCGCTGCGCGCCCTCGGCGACGCCTGTGCCGCCGCGGCCCGTCCGCTGTTCGCCGCCGCCCGCCCGGGCGGCGGTCGCCGTGCCCCCCGCCCCGGCCGACCGGCGCCGGGCACCCCTTCGTGACCGGCCCGGGGG
>NZ_VKHT01000063.1 GCF_014141535.1 Streptomyces alkaliphilus
ATCGGGGGGACATCGGTGACGGGGCACCGGCCGACCCGCGGTCGGACCGAGCGGAGCGTAGCCGCGCCCCACCGCTCCGGACAGGAGACATCGTGCGGCCTGTGACCGGACGGTTCGTGAACTCCGCGGAACCGGTGGGAGGTTCACGGCCGGCCGGCGGGCCGGAAAAGCCGAACACCCCCACCGGGGTGAGGGTGTTCGGCTCGTGATCGAGCCCCTTCGCCGGGCTCCCGGGCGTCAGGAACGCTCGCGGATCCGCTCGACGATCACGGCGGCCTGGATGCGGCGGCTCACGCCGAGTTTGGCGAGGATGGCCGAGATGCGGTTCTTCACCGTCTTCTCGGCGAGGTAGAGACGACCCGCGATCTGGCGGTTGGTCAGTCCCTCGCCCACCAGTTCCAGGATCTCCCGCTCCCGGGGGGAGAGGCGGGCCAGCTCCGGCGGCACGTCGTTGTCCTCGGGTTCACGGAGACGTGCCATCACCCGGGCCGTGGCGCCCGGGTCCAGCATGGAGCGCCCGGCGGCGACGGTGCGCACCGCCTCGATGAGGTCGGAGCCCTTGATCTGCTTGAGGACGTAGCCGGCGGCCCCGGCCATGATGGCGTCGAACAGGGCCTCGTCGTCGTCGAAGGAGGTCAGGATGAGGCAGGCCAACTCCGGCATGCGGGCCCGCAGTTCCCGGCAGACCTCGATGCCCTCGTGGTCACCGGCGGGGTCGCCGCCGCCGAGCCGGACATCCAGAACCGCCACGTCCGGCCGCACCGCGGGCACCCGCGCCAGCGCCTCGCGGGCGGTACCCGCCTCGCCCACGACCTCCAGGCCCGGGGCCGCCCCGAGGAGATCCCGCAGGCCGCGACGCACCACCTCGTGGTCGTCCAGCAGAAAGACCCTGATCGGGCCGTCGCCCGTGCCCGTCTCCGTCATCACACCGTCCCTGTCGCCGGTCCCGTACCGTCCCCGTGCCGGCCCGCACGGTCCCGTCCCGGAGGTCGGGCGCCGTACGTCCTCACGCCACCACTGTCGCACGGCCCGGGCCGTGCGGGGCAGGGCCGACCGGCCCCGCCGGGGCCGAACGGCCGGTTCCGGGCCCTCCGGTGGGCGGAACAAGCGGAACAAGCGGGGTGCCGGGTGCCGGGCGGAAACACCTCCCCTCAGGTGACCGGAACCAGCAGGACCGGGCAGTGCGCGTGCTGCAGGACGGCGTGGGTCACCGGCCCCAACCGCAGCCCGAGCCGGCGCGGCCGACGGTGGGTGGCCAGGATCAGCACCGACGCGGTGCGGCTGGCCTCCACCAGGACCGGGGCCGGCCGACCGGTGACGTGCACCGGCTGGACCACGGTGTCCGGGTGGGCGTCCCGGAAGGGCGCGGCGGCCAGTCGGGGCACCTCCTGCGCGGTGTCCCCGTCCTCGGTGTGCGGCCAGGCGTGCAACAACTGCAGGGGAACGCCGCGTCGCCGGGCCTCCTCGAAGCCGAAGGCCACCGCGTCGGTGTCGGCCTCGGACTCGATGCCGACCAGCACCGCCCCGGCCGGCCGGGGCGGATCCCGGCGCACCACCAGCAGCGGCCCCTCGGTGTGCGAGGCCACCCGCAGGCTCACCGAGCCGATGAGCAGCCCGGCGAACCCGCCGTACCCCCGGGCACCCACCACGGTCAACGCCGCGCTGCGCCCGAAGTGCACCAGGGCGCGCGGTGCCGATTCCGTGGTGAGCGAGGAGACCACGCGCAGCCCCGGGTGGTGCGCGCGGGCCCGGTTCGCGGCCTCCTCGACCACCGCCCGGGTGGCCCGGTAGCGCATCCGGCCGCTCTCGGCCGAGCGGCCGGCGGGGCCGGGCTCCCGGTCCCAGGGCCAGCCGCACAGCACCTCCAGGGCCGCCCCCCGGCGGGCCGCGTCGGCGGCGGCGATCTCCAGGGCGCGCAACGAGTGCTCGGAGCCGTCCACCCCCACGAGCACCCGTCCGCCGGGCGGACCGGTGTCCCCCCGGCGGACGGGGACGTCGTCGGGGACGATCGCGGTGGCGGAACCAATGACTCCGGGGTCGTGTTCCCGGATCCCTGTTCCCTGAATGGTGTCGCTCATGACCGGCCTCCCTCACGCCTCGGGGTCACCGATGCCGAAAACGGGTCCCCGTATCCGCAGGGTGCCCGGTCCGTGGTGAATCGCCCGGGGCCGGGAAGGCCGTGTGCGGGGGCCGAACGGCCCCGGGGCTCGGCCCGGGGCCGGTCCCGGCGGGGGTCCGGCTCCGGATTCCCGTCCCTTGACCGACCCCTCCACCCGGGGCGTGCCTCATGGGATCATGGCCCCGGCTTGGACGGATGAACCATGACGGCGAGCACGGCGGAGGGCGAATGCCGGGCGGCGAAGAGCGCGAGCGAACCGAACGACGGGGTACGTCACGAACCCCTGACCCCCCCGACGGACCCCGGGCCGTCGTTCGCGGGCAGAAAGGCACCGGGCGGGGGGACGACGGGAACGGCGGGACCATCGGGAACGGCTCCTCGCCGCGCTCCCCCCGGTTGCGTCTGGACCAACTGCTGGAGGAGTTGCAGTCCCGCCTGGACGCCGCGCGCAGCACCCAGAACCGCATGCACAGCCTGTTGGACGCGGTGCTGAGCGTGGGGCGCGAGCTGGACCTGGAGCAGGTGCTGCGCCGGATCATCGAGGCGGCCGTGGCCCTGACCGACTCCGAGTACGGCGCGCTCGGCGTGATCGGTGACCACCATGAGCTGGACCAGTTCGTGCACGTGGGGCTCGATCCGGAGCAGGCCGCCCGGATCGGGGAACTGCCCAGCGGTCAGGGCATCCTGGGCGAGCTGATCCACCGACCGGAGCCACTGCGGCTGCGGAATCTGACCGAGCATCCGGCCAGTCACGGCTTCCCGCCCAACCACCCGCCGATGCACAGCTTCCTGGGCGTTCCGATCCGGGTGCGCGAGGTGGTGTTCGGCAACATCTACCTGTCGGAGAAGCGCGGCGGCGCGGAATTCGACGAGGAGGACGAGGCCGTCCTCGGGACGCTGGCCGTCGCGGCGGGTGTGGCGATCGACAACGCGCGGCTGTACCACGAGAGCCGACGGCGCACCCGATGGTTGGAGGCGTTGGCGGGGATCAACCGGAGCCTGCTGTCCGGCTCCCCGCCGGACGAGGTGCTGCGGCTGATCGCGCGCGGCGCCATGGAGGTGGCCGACGCCGACAGCGCCTGCGTGCTGATGCCCGCCGAGGACACCGATCGGCTGCGGATCACCGTGGCGGAGGGGCAGCCCGCCGAGCGGCTGCTGGGCAGTACCCTGCCCGGTGACGAGTCCCTGGCCGTGGTGGCGGCCCGCACCGGCGAGCCGGTGGTCGCCGGCGATCTGCGCGCCGAACCGCGGGCCCGGCTCTCGCCGGGGGTTGAGGAGGACCACGGCCCGGCGGTGGCGGTGCCGATGCCCACCCGGGAGGAGAGCGGCGGCGCGCTGCGGCTGACCCGGCTGGCGGGACGCCCGCGCTTCGACGACACCGAGGTGGGATTGCTGTCGAACTTCGCGGCCCAGGCGGCGCTCGCCCTGGAGTTGGGCCGGCACCGGGCCGAGGCCGAGCAGTTGGCGCTCCTGCACGACCGGGACCGAATAGCCCGCGATCTGCACGACCTGGCGATCCAGCGGCTCTTCGCCACCGGGATGACCCTGCAGAGTGCCGCTCCGCTGATCGAGCACCCCGCGGCGGCCGAGCGGGTCGGGCGGGCGGTGGACGACCTGGACGAGACCATCAAGATCATCCGATCCACGATCTTCGCGCTGCGCACCGCCGAGCAGGGCGGTGGTGATCCGGCCTCGCTGCGCCGCCGCCTGGCCAGGGCGGTGGGTGAGGTGGGGGGTCATCTGGGCTTCACGCCGTCGCTGCGGGTGGAGGGGGCGGTCGACGCCCGGGTCCCGGCGGATGTCGCCGAGGAGTTGCTCGCGGTCCTCGCGGAGGCGTTGAGCAACACGCTGCGCCACGCCCGGGCCCGCCGGGTGGACGTGGCGCTGAGCGTGCGCGACCGGATCGTGCTGACGGTGACCGACGACGGGGTGGGTCTGGGTGACAACGAACCGCGCGGCGGTCTGCTGAACATGCGCTCGCGCGCCGAGTTGCTGGGCGGTGTCCTGCGGCTGGAGCCGGGGACGGCGGAGGGCGGGGGCACCCGCATCCACTGGGAGGTGCCCTTCCCCGCCCAAGGGGAATGAGCCCCGCCCAAGGGGAATGAGCCCCGGCGAGGGGGGCGGACCCCGCGCGACACGCCGGGGTTCCCCCGTTCGGCCGATAGCGTCAGTTGGACGATTACGGGCGTAGACTCGGGCGCGTGCCCCAGCTTCGCCTCGCCCTGAACCAGACCGACTCCTGCGTCGGTGACCTCTCCGGCAACGCCGAGGAGGTGATCCGCATGACCCGGCTGGCCGCCGACCACGGGGCCCACCTGGTGGCCTTCCCGGAGATGATGCTCACCGGCTATCCCGTGGAGGACCTGGCGCTGCGCCACTCCTTCGTCGAGGCCGCCCGCGCCGCGCCGGCGGAGTTGGCCGCACGCCTGGACCGGGAGGGGTTCGGCGACCTGCCCGTGGTCGTCGGCTACCTGGACCGCAGCACGGAGGGTCACCCGCGCCTCGGCCGGCCGGCGGGCTCCCCGCAGAACGCCGCCGCGGTGCTGCACGGCGGGCGGGTCGCCCTCTCCTTCGCAAAGCACCACCTGCCGAACTACGGCGTCTTCGACGAATTCCGCTACTTCGTGCCCGGCCGCACCCTGCCGGTCATCCGGGTGCGCGGGGTGGATGTGGCGTTGGCGATCTGCGAGGACCTGTGGCAGGACGGCGGCCGGGTGCCCGGCGCCCGGGAGGCCGGGGCGGGCCTGCTGCTGTCGATCAACGCCTCTCCCTACGAGGTGAAGAAGGACGACGCCCGCCTGGATCTGGTGCGCCGGCGTGCCCGCGAGGCCGGCTGCGCGCTGGCCTACGTGGCTCTCTCCGGCGCCCAGGACGATCTGGTCTTCGACGGCGACAGCATCGTGGTCGACGCCCGGGGCGAGGTCGTCGCCCGGGCCCCGCAGTTCACCACCGAGTGCCTGGTGGTGGACCTGGAACTGCCCGCCGCCGGGGACGAGCCGCCCTCCGGGACGGTCGCCGACGGGATGTGGGTCGACCACCTGACGCTCTCCGCCAACCCCGTCCCGGCGTACGAGCCGGAGCACCCGGGCGAGGTCGCCGAACCGCTCTCCGACGAGGCGGAGATGTACGGCGCGCTCGTCGCGGGCCTGCGCGGTTACATCACCAAGAACGGTTTCGGGTCGGTGCTCATCGGCCTGTCCGGCGGCATCGACTCCGCCCTGTGCGCCGCCATCGCCTGCGACGCGCTGGGACCGGATCGGGTGCACGGGGTGTCGATGCCCTCGCGCTACTCCTCCGAACACTCCCGGCACGACGCGGCGGAGATGGCCCGGCGCACCGGGCTGCATCTGCGGACCGTCTCCATCGCCCCCATGTTCGACGCCTACACGCAGGCGGTGAAGCTGACCGGTCTCGCCGAGGAGAACCTCCAGGCCCGGCTGCGCGGCACCCTCCTGATGGGCATCTCCAACCAGGAGGGCCACCTCGTCCTGGCCCCGGGCAACAAGAGCGAGCTGGCGGTGGGCTACTCCACCCTGTACGGCGACTCGGTGGGGGCCTACGGTCCGATCAAGGACGTCTACAAGACCTCCGTATACCGGCTGGCCCGGTGGCGCAACGCCGAGGCCGAGCGGCGCGGCGAGACCCCGCCGATCCCGGAGAACTCGATCACGAAGCCGCCCAGCGCCGAGCTGCGGCCCGGCCAGGTGGACACCGACTCGTTGCCCGACTACGACGTGCTCGACGCGATCCTGGAACGGTACGTGGACCGGGACATGGGCGGTGCCGGGATCGTCGCGGACGGCTTCGACACCGAGTTGGTGACCCGGGTGCTGCGGATGGTGGACGCCGCCGAGTACAAGCGGCGTCAGTACCCGCCGGGCACCAAGATCTCCGGCAAGGGTTTCGGCAAGGACCGCCGGCTGCCCATCACCAGCCGATGGCGGGAAACCCCGGCCGCCGGTTGAGCCGCCACCGGGTCACGAACCGCGGGAGGGGCGGGACCGATCACCACCGGTTCCGCCCCTCCCGCGGTTCTTCCCTCTCCCGGGCGGTGCCCGCGAGGGCCGCTCAGGGGTCCAGTCGCGCCGCCACCGGCCGGTGGTCGCTCCCGGTAACGGGAAGGGACCAGGAGGAGACCGGCTCCACCTCGCGCACCAGGATGTGGTCGATCCTGGTCACCGGGAACTCGGAGGGGAAGGTGAACCCGAACCCGGCGCCCGCCGCACCCTGGGTGGAGCGCAGCTGCGAGGTCAACGGGGCCAGGGACCGGTCGTTCATGGTGCCGTTCAGGTCCCCCAACAGGATCGCGCGCTCGTGCGGGTCATCCGCGATGGCGCGGGCCAACCGGTTGGCCGAGTCGTCGCGCTGGCCGGCGGTGAAACCGGCACGGAACTGCACCCGAACCGAGGGCAGGTGCGCCACGTAGACCGCCATGTCCCCGAACTCCGGGACGGTCGCGGTGGTGCGCAGGGCCCGGGTCCAGCCCAGGCCGAGGTCCACCGGCTCGGTGTCCGTCAACGGGTAACGGCTCCAGAGCCCCACCGTGCCCTCCACCGCCGCGTAGGAGTACTCCTCACCGAGGGTGGCGGCGTACTGCGCCAGTTCTCCCCGGGGCATCTCCTGGAGGGCGATCAGGTCGGCGTCGGTCTCCATCAGCTGTCGGGCGGTGGCGGTCGGGTCGGGGTTCTCCGCGTCCACGTTGTGACTGACCACCGTGAGCGCACCGCCCTCTCCGGTCTTGTCCACCAGCAGGCCGGCGAACAGGTTCATCCACACCAGGGCCGAGACGGTGACCGCCGCCACGGCGGTGATCGACCGGCTGAACAGCGCACACACCAGCAGCACCGGCACCAGCAGACCGAACCACGGCAGGAAGGTCTGCACCAGGCTGCCGATGTTGCCGATGGCGTTGGGGATGCGCGAGTGCAGCAGCATCACCGCGGAGAGCGCCAGGGCCGCGAGGACCACGAGTTTGCCGCGTCGCCAGCGTCCCGCCCCGTCCCGCCAACTGCGGGGTCGCGGCGGGTCGCCGTCGGCCGGATCGGTTCCCGCGGGACGTCGCCGGCGCCACCGGGCGCCGCGACCGCCGTCCCCGCCCCGCGGGGGGTCCGCCACCGTCGGCGCCTCGGCCGCCATGGCGGTGGGGGGCCGCCCGGCCTTCGCCTCCGGGACGGACGGGTTGTCGCTGTCTGCCATCTGTCACCCTCGCTGACCGTGCCGCTGTGCCATGGGACGGGCCGTATTCCCCGGATTCCCCGGACCCGTCACCGGGTGAGTCGAATGCCGGAGGAGGTCCCTCGTCCCGCTACCGCCCGATCCCCCGTCGACGGTGGCGGGGTCGTGGTCCACCTGCCCCGGGGCGGACGCTACCAACCCCGCCCGGGTCGGCGACCGGCGCGGTCCGCTCCGCCCGCACCGCCCGCCGGCGCGGGCGGCCCCGGGGAGGGCGGGGGTCCCGGCGCCTCCCCGGAGCCCCCGGGGTTTCCGGGCTTTCCGGGACCGGGAGGGGATGCGACCATGGAGGGGATCCGGGGACGCCGTGAACGGCGCTTCGAGACGACGAAACGGAGTACTGCGATGACGCGGACGCACACCCCTGCCCACTCCTCCCCCGGTGGGGACGACACCTCCCGAACCGGTCTGTACGGCGGAACCGCGAACCGCCGCGTGACCGTGCGGGACATCGCCGCCGCCAAGCGGCGTGGCGAGAAGTGGCCCATGCTCACCGCCTACGACGCGATGACCGCCTCGGTGTTCGACGAGGCCGGCATCCCGGTGCTGCTGGTCGGCGACTCCATGGGCAACTGTCACCTGGGGTACGACAGCACGGTCCCGGTCACCATGGAGCAGGTCCTGATGCTGTCGGCCGCCGTGGTGCGCGGCACCCGGAGGGCCCTGGTCGTGGGTGACCTGCCCTTCGGCAGCTACCAGGAGGGGTCGGTCCAGGCCCTGCGCAACGCGACCCGGCTGATGAAGGAGGCCGGTGTCGGGGCGGTCAAGCTCGAGGGCGGGGAACGCTCCGCCGAGCAGATCGACCTGCTGGTGCGCTCGGGCATCCCGGTCATGGCCCACGTGGGTCTCACCCCGCAGTCGGTGAACGCCTACGGCGGTCACCCGGTTCAGGGACGTGGCGAGGAGGCGGCGCAGCAACTGCTGCGGGATGCCAAGGCGGTTCAGGACGCGGGCGCCTTCGCGGTGGTGCTGGAGCTGGTGACGGCCGACCTGGCGGCGGAGGTCACCCGCGGCCTGCACGTCCCCACGGTGGGGATCGGGGCGGGAGCCGAGTGCGACGCCCAGGTGCTGGTGTGGACCGACATGGCGGGGATGACGGACTGGTCCGGCGGTCGCCGGCCGCGCTTCGTCAAGGAGTACGCGCGGCTCCGGGAGGTGCTGGCGGGTGCCGCCCGCGGCTTCGCCGAGGACGTGGCCGGCGGGACCTATCCGGCCCCGGAGCACTCCTTCCGCTGACCTCCGATCGCCCCGGCGCCTCGGCTCGGGGTCGTGACGCGATCGTCGAACGCCGCCCGTCCCCGCACGGGGCGGGCGGTTCGCGCGTGCGGGGCCCGGTGACCCCCGGGAGGCCCCGGGGGTCAGTCCCCGCCGCGCTCGCGACGGGCCCGCCGGTGGTAATACCAGGCCAGGTTGGAGGCCAGGCCCGCCAACAGGATCCAGATGATGCCCAACCAGCTCCCCCGGCTGAAGGCGACCACCGCCGCCACCAGGGCGGCCACGCAGACGATCAGGGCCTGTACGGAGAACCGACGGGCCGAGGTGGGGGGCAGGGGCTGCGACATGGGGGCGCTTCCGGACATCGGGGACGGGCTGACCTTTCCATTCTCCCCCGGGGCGTCCGGGCCGGCGGGCCCGGGGCGGCTCGCCCGGGCCCACCGGCCGTCGGCGGCGTCAGACGTCGGTCAGGCGCACGCCGGCATGGGCGCGGTAGCGGCGGTTGACGGAGATGAGATTGGCCACCAGCGCCTCCACCTGGTGGGCGTTGCGCAGCCGGCCGGCGAAGATCCCCCGCATGCCGGGGATCCGGGAGGCCAGCGCCTGCACGATCTCGCAGTCGGCCCGGGACTCGCCCAGCACCATCACGTCGATGGGGATCTCCGCCACCTCCGGGTCGCACAGCAGGACGGCGGAGAGGTGGTGGAAGGCCGCGGTGACCCGGGAGTCGGGCAGCAGGGCGGCGGCCTGCTCGGCGGCGCTGCCCTCCTCCGGGCGCAGCGGGTACGCGCCCTTCTTGTCGAAACCCAGCGGGTTGACGCAGTCCACGACGAGTTTGCCCGCCAGTTCCTCCCGCAGGGCGGTGAGCGTGGCGGCGTGTCCGTCCCACGGGACGGCGACGATCACGACATCGGAACGGCGGGCGCACCCGGCGTTGTCGTCACCCTCGACACCGGTGCCGGAGAGGAGGTCGTCGGCGGCGACCTCGCGGGCCCGCTCCGCCGAACGGGATCCGATGATCACGCGATGACCGGCCCGGGAGAAACGGTGGGCGAGGCCCCGGCCCTGGTCCCCGGTGCCGCCGAGCACGCCGATGGTGAGGTCTGAGACGTCGGGCAGGTCCCGGGGGTCCCCGGCGGGCTTCTTGGCGGCCGGACCCGGCGCGGCGTCGTTGGGGGCGTCGTTGGCAGTCATGGCGGCATCCTGTCAAAGGAAGGAGTGCGGGGCCGTGAGCAGGGCCACCCCGGGCGGGCCCGCTCCCGCGGGGACGCGGGCCCTCGGCTCAGCGCCCGGGGTCCCCGGGTCGCGGCGGGCCGCCCGTCGGCCCGTTGCCCGGATCGTCGTTCCAGCGGGGGTCGGTGCGCCACTCCTCGTCCCGGTCCCGGGCGGTCCGCAGGGCCCGCTCGGCGCCGGCCCGGTCGGGATACGGGCCGAGGCGGTCCTTCGCCGGGCAGTCCGGCCCCTCCTCCACCCCGGCGTGGCGCAGGCAGTAGTACCACTCCCCCGGCTTGCCGGAGGTGTCACGGCGGAAGATCGAGAAGAGGCCCATGCGATCATTCTGCCCCCGGCGGGCGGAACGACGCCGCTTACACTCGGTGGCATGTCTGCGCAGTCGCTCCTCGTTCCCGGCACCCTCTCCCCCCACCGTTCGGTACCCGCCGCGATCCCGCGCCCGGAGTACGTCGGCAAGCCCGCCCCGACCCCCTACACGGGACCCGAGGTGCAGGACGAGGAGACCATCGAGCGGATGCGGGTGGCGGGTCGGCTCGCCGCCCGGGCGCTGGCGGAGACCGCCTCGCACATCGCGCCCGGCGTGACCACCGACCGGTTGGACGCGGTGGCCCACGAGTTCCTGTGCGATCACGGCGCCTATCCCTCCACCCTGGGATACCGGAACTTCCCCAAGTCGCTGTGCACCTCGTTGAACGAGGTCATCTGCCACGGCATCCCGGACTCCACGGTGATGCGCGAGGGCGACATCGTGAACCTGGACATCACCGCCTACATCGGTGGGGTGCACGGGGACAACAACGCCACGTACTTCGTGGGCGGCGAGGAGTCGGTGGACGAGGAGTCCCGCCTGCTGGTGGAGCGCACCCGCGAGTCCCTGAACCGGGCGATCAAGGCGGTACGGCCGGGACGGCGGATCAATGTCATCGGCCGGGTGATCGAGTCCTACGCCAAGCGCTTCGGCTACGGGGTGGTGCGGGACTTCACCGGTCACGGCATCTCGACCTCGTTCCACTCGGGGCTGATCATCCCGCACTACGACGACCCGAACGCCGACACCGTGATGCGCCCCGGGATGACCTTCACCATCGAGCCGATGCTGACCCTGGGGACCCACGAGTGGGAGATGTGGGACGACGGCTGGACGGTGGTCACCGGGGACCGGAAGCGGAGCGCGCAGTTCGAGCACACCCTGCTGGTGACCCGGGACGGGGTGGAGATCCTGACCCTGCCCTGACCCCTGACGGTGAACTCCCGGCGTCCCGCCCGGGGCCCCCGGCCCGGGCGGGGCCCCGTACGACCTGTCTCTTATACAGATCTG
>NZ_VKHT01000630.1 GCF_014141535.1 Streptomyces alkaliphilus
GTGATCGCCCACCCCACCCCCGGCCTCGTCGAATCACTGGGCCGGGCCGGCATCTTCGCCTACCGCGACGACCCCAATGCCTGGATCAACGCCCTCGCGTCCTTGCGGGACCCCGACACCTGGGCCCGGGCCTCCCACCGGGCTCTGGCTCGCTCCGAGGAACTGAGCGCCGCACCCGACCTCGCTCTGTGGTGCGAAGCCGTCGAAACCCTCGCCCCCACGCCCCGGCGCAGCACCCGCCGCGGCCACCAAGAGGTGAGCCGCAACAACCGCCACGGCACGGTCGCCCCCCGATAGCCCGGAGCCCGGATGACGCACAGCGAGAGGTCGGTACCTCCCGACCACGCCCGCAACGGCGTGCTTTCGCTCGATGTCCGCGTCCGGGGAAGCGGCGGTGGGTTCCCCCCGGGGGCGTCGCGATGACGCCGATGAAGGTGTCCCGTCCGGTGGGGGGAAACGCCGCGGCTCCTTCGTGGCGGGGCCGAGCGAACCCTACGCCCTGGTGCGACGTTGTCCTTCGGGATGCCCGACCCGGAAGCAACCGGTCATGGGTTCGCTCGTGTCCGGTGGGAAGTCGGGGCGGTCACCCCGAGATGACCTTCACGTCGGTGGAGGCCGATTCGATGCCGCCCACCCGGAAGGTCAGCCGAGTGGTTCCGATCGCCGCGGTGGCGGCAGCCGTCACGGCGACCCACACGGCGGAGCCAGGATGCTGCTGCGAGAGGTCAAGATCCACATTCTGGCAGGTCAGAGTCTGCCCATCCTCGGACAGTTCGGCGTCGAAATTCTTTGTTCTCGTCATCTCACGCGAACCCACGGTCATCTGATGTTTGTCTCCGCATTCGGGCTTGAAGGCCAGGCCGGCTCCCGGGGGGAGGGTCGCGGTGATGGTCTGCGGCGGGACCGGTCCTTCCCGGTGGACTCCCACCCCCGGGTACGTGGGACCGTCGCCCCTCATCATCTCCACAGGCGACGATCCCGGCGTCACGGAGAACTGGGGTCCTCCGGTGACGGTGGCGCTCAACCCGATGCCCGGGCTGCGGCCCACGATCAACCGCCCGTCGTGGTAGGTGCCGGGATCCACCGCGGCTACCGCTTTGACCGGGATGGTGTAGAGCAGTGGGCCCTTGTCCCCGGTGCAGGTGTTGAGATGCAGGTTGCTGGTGACCAGCATGACGCTGCGGTCGCGCTCGAAACGGCAGCCCAGGCTCCCCCTCCACGCATCGTTCCCGTTGTAGGAGTAGGTGGGCCATTCGGCGAAGGCGAAGCCGGTGGGCGCGGTGAACGTCTGCACGACGTTCTTGGCGTCGACGGCCCGCCCCGCGCGGTAGGCGGTGAACTCCACGGTGAGCTCGGCGATCTCGCCGAGACCGGCCTGCGGGACGTTGACCTGGCGGCCCATCAGACTCCGCTCCCGGGGGCCCGCGACCTTCAGCACCCGGTCGTTGCTCCTGTCGGCGATGTACAGGTTGCCGTACTGGTCCAGCGCCAGCCCTGCGGGGTTTTTCAGCTCGGCCATTGTGGCCTTCTCATTGTCCTCGTCGACGAAAACAGCACTGTTGATGATGCCGTTTGGTGTTACCTTCCGCACCCGGTCGTTTGCGGTGATGTACAGATTCCCGTAGATGTCCCGCACGACCCCGTAGGGCCAGAAGAGCGCGGCTTTATCAGCCGGTCCGCCGTCGCCGAGATTCTGCACGTCGGGGTTCGACCCTGCGCCGGCAACCGTCGTGATGATGCCGTCGGGTGCCACCTTCCGCACCCGATGGTTCCCATGGTCGACGATGTACAGGTTGCCGATCTCGTCCAGGCACAAACCGGTGGGCTCGTAGAGTGAGGCGCCGGCTGCATTGTCTTCGTCACCGTTGAAGCCGCCGTGATCCGTGGTGCCGGCCACCGTGGTCATCTTGCCGTCCGGGGTCACCTTCCGCACCCGGTGCCTGCCGTATTCGGCGATGTACAAGTTTCCCGAGCTGTCGCATGCCAGGCCCCTCGGCCATTTCATGTCCGCGACCACCGTGGTGATCTTGCCGTCCGGGGTCACCTTCCGCACCCGGGATTTTTCGGAGACGTACACGTTCCCCTCGGCGTCCAACGCGAGCGCCCAAGGCCCCCGGAGCTGGGCCTGCGCCGCGGGCCCGTTGTCACCCTCGTCACCTTCTGTTCCGTTTCCGGCCACTGTGAACATCCTGCCATCCGGAGTCACCTTCCGTACCCGGTGGCCGCTGTTTTCGGCGACGAACAGGGTGCCGTCCCGGGCAACCACCACGCCCGCCGGTTGGTTGAACCTGTTGCTGGGGGCGTCTCCGCCGCGACTGTGGCTCTCCGCTTCGGTGTACTCCACCGAAGTGATCACGCCCTCCGCAACCGCTGCCGCATGCTGACCGTCCAGCGAGGTCGGACTTACCAGCGGCATGTTCATTCCAGCAATATCCACGCTCAGGGTCACCGTTGAAGCTCCTGTCTCGCTCGTGCGACACGAGTGGCCGGGAAGGGTCTCGCACGTCCCCGCTCGCGGTGAGCGGCCCATGGCGGCTTTGCCGCTCCATCGGAAAAGAGGGACACCGAAAAGGAAAAGGTCGGCACGTCCCCCCACGAGCATGGTCCATCAGGACCTCACAGCCCGCATCCGGAGAAGCCCCGGGCCACCATCCCCGTCATCTTTCTCGCGGTCCTGCGACAGAGTCGCCGGCCTCCGGATCCGGCATGACCGTGTCCCCCTGTCGGGTCATACAAAAATTTGTGGAGTTTCCGATGTGTCCCGGGTTCGGTGCAGCCCGGGGCGTCCCGACCACCCGCCTGCCATCTCGCCAACCGGTTTGTCCACGGCCCCGACCGACACCCTGAACAAGACCGCGCCACCTCCCCCGGCCCCCTGTCAACACGGACCCCACCGGCAGCCGCACAGCCTCCTGCGCGTCCGGCAACCAGGTCCGCGCATCCTCCACCAGATCACTGACACACTGAGACGCTGTTGTCTTTCCGAGTCTGACGGCTGCGTTTTCGCTGGTCAGGGGTAGGGGCGGCGTCGGTGTGGGAGTGATGGGGTGTCGTTTCGTCGCTCTCGTGGAGGTCGCGGATGCCGTCGGTTGT
>NZ_VKHT01000631.1 GCF_014141535.1 Streptomyces alkaliphilus
TGTCGATGGGGCGATCATTTCCGGACACCCCGGCGCGCGGGTGCGGTGCCCGCGCGGGGAGATTCCGCGCGGTGCCCGGGTCCGGGGACCCCCGGGCGCCGGGTGGGGCAGGGGCGACCCGCCCCACCCGGCGCCGACGTCAGGCGGCCGGGCCGTCCCCGTCCGCCACGGTGGGGTCGGCCTCCGGGTCGACGGCCTCGCCGGTGACCACCGTCACCTCGCCGAAGCCCAGGCCGCGCACCGGCTCCGCGATCCGGGAGGCGTCGCCCACCAGGACCGTCACCAGGCGGTCGGCGGGGAAGGCGGCGACGGCCGCCGCCGTCGCCTCGACCGTGCCGGTCTCCGCCAGGCGCTCGTACATCCGGGCCTGGAAGTCGTCCGGCAGTTCCTGCTCCACCTGGTCGGCGAGGGTGCCCGCCACCGCGGCGGCCGTCTCGAACCGCAATGGGGCCACACCCACCAGGTTCCGCACCGCGGTGTCCCGCTCGGTGTCGGTCAGGCCCTCCTCGGCGAGGGTGACCAGCACCCGCCGCAGGTCCGCCAGTGCCTCGCCGGTGACCTCGGTGGCCACCGAGCCGCTGATCGCCAGCAGGGAACCGCCGGTGCCGTCGGCGGAGGAGCGCAACACGCGGGCGTACGCCCGCACACCGTAGGTGTAGCCCTTCTCCTCGCGCAGCACCAGGTCCAGCCGGGAGGTGAGCGTGCCGCCCAGGCAGTAGACGCCCAACTGCTGGGCGGGCCAGACCCGGTCGTGCCGGTCGGGGCCCACCCGGCCGATGAGCAGCTGGGTCTGAACCGAACCGGGCCGGTCCACCACGATCACCCGCGGCGAGTCGTCACCGGCCACCGGCGCGTACGGGGCCGGGGGCCGGTCGTCGCCCCGCCAGGTGCCCAGGGTCTCCCCGAGCATCCCGTCGAGGTCCACGCCGGTCAGGTCACCGACCACCACAGCGGTGGCGGTGGCGGGCCGCAGGTGCGCCTCGTGGAAGGCCCGCACGGCCTTGGTGTCGATGCGCGCGACGGTCTCCGCCGAGCCCTGGCGGGGTCGGGACATGCGGCTGTCGGCCGGGAAGATCGCCTCGGACAGGGCGATCGCCGCCCGACGGGCCGGGTTGGCCAGCTCGTGTGGGATCTCGTCGAGGCGGTTGCGGACCAGCCGCTCCACCTCGTGCTCGGGGAAGGCCGGGGCGCGCAGGGCGTCGGACAGCAGTTCCAGGCCCCGGCCCAGACGGGAGGCGGGGACCTCCAGCGAGATCCGGATCCCGGCGTGGTCGGCCCAGGCGTCCAGGGTCGCCCCGCAGCGTTCCAGCTCGGCGGCGAACTCCTCGCCGGTGTGCCGGTCGGTGCCCTCGGACAGGGCACGGGCGGTGATCGTGGCCACGCCCTCCCGGTCCCGGGGCTCGGCGGCCAGCGGTGCGGGCAGGTGGACCTCCACCGCCACGACCCGCTGCCCGGGACGGTGACTGCGCAGCACCGTCAGGCCGTTGGGCAGCGCGGAGCGATCGGGGGCCGGGAAGGCCCAGGGCTTCGGGGTGCCGCTGCCGGGCCGGGGGTGCAGCCGCATCCCGGTCCCCTCGACGGGGGTGGTCTCGGTCTCCGTCACCGCTGTTCCTCGCTCTCCGTGCCCGTGGTGTCGGTCGCCCCGTCGGCGTCCGCGGGGTCCTCGCCCGGTTCGTAGACCAGCACCGCCCGGTTGCGGGGGTGCAGTCGGGCGGCGGCGACCTCGCGGACCTCCTGCGGGGTGACCGCGAGCACCCGCTCGACGGCGGTCAGCGCCAGCCGCGGGTCGCCGAACAGGACGGCGTAGCGGCACAGCTCGTCGGCCCGGCCGCCGACGGTGGCCAGCCGGTCCAGCCACTCGCGCTCCAACTGGGCACGGGCCCGTTCCATCTCCTCGTCGGTGGGGCCCTCGGCGGCGAACCGCGCGAGCTCCTCGTCCACGGCCGCCTCGATGACGGGGATCTCCGCGTCGCCGGAGGTCTTCACGTCCAGCCATCCCAGGGAGGGCGCGCCGGCCAGGCGCAGCATGCCGAACCCGGCCGTCACGGCCGTGCCGTCGTGCCGCACCAGGCGGTTGTGCAGACGGGAGGACTCGCCACCGCCCAGCACGGTCAGCGCCAGGTCGGCGGCGTCGGCCTCGCGGGTGCCGTCGTGCGGGAGGCGGTAGGCGGCCATCAGGGCGCGCGCCGGGACGTCCGCGACCACCTCGCGGCGCAGCTCCTCGCCCAGGGTCTCGGGGAGGGTGCCGTCGCGCGGGGGGCGCTTGCCGTCGTGGGCGGGGATGGTGCCGAAGTACTTCTCGACCCACGCCAGGGTCTGCTCCGGGTCGATGTCGCCGACCACAGCGAGGACCGCGTTGTTCGGGGCGTAGTAGGTGCGGAAGAACTCCCGGGCGTCCTCCAGCGAGGCGGCGTCCAGGTGTGCCATCGAGCCGATGGGGGTGTGGTGGTACGGGTGCCCCTCGGGGTACGCCATCGCCACCAACTTTTCGAACGCGGTGCCGTAGGGGACGTTGTCGTACCGCTGGCGACGCTCGTTCTTCACCACGTCGCGCTGGTTGTCCAGCGACTCCTGGCCGAGCACCGTCAGCAGGGTGCCCATGCGGTCGGCCTCCAGCCAGAGCGCGAGCTCCACCTCGTGGGCCGGCATCGTCTCGAAGTAGTTGGTGCGCTCGAAACTGGTGGTGCCGTTGAGCGAGCCGCCGGCGCCCTGCACCAGCTCGAAGTGCCCGTTGCCGGGCACCTGGGCCGACCCCTCGAACATCAGGTGCTCGAAGAGGTGGGCCAGGCCGGTGCGGTCCGGCCGCTCGTGACGGGAGCCCACGTCGTACCAGAGGCAGACCGCCGCGACGGGGGTGAGGTGATCCTCGGAGAGCACCACGCGCAGGCCGTTGGACAGCCGGTGCTCGGTCGCGGTGAGTCCGCCGGTGGACTCCCGTGGGGTGGCCGTGTGGCCGATGGTCATGTGGTTCCTTTCGTCGTGTCGCCGACGGGGTCGGCGGGCACGGGCGGTTCGGTAGGGGCGGTTCGGCACGGACGGGCCCGCGGCACGGCGGGCCCGCACGGGTCGGCCGGCGGGGCACCGGAC
>NZ_VKHT01000632.1 GCF_014141535.1 Streptomyces alkaliphilus
TCCCCCACCCGCGCCGCGGCGCCCCCGGGGCCCCTCAGGTGTCGATGCGGGAGCGGTCCATGACGGCGGCGGAGGAGGCGATGAATTCCCGGCGCGGTGCCACGTCGTTCCCCATCAGCAGGGCGAAGGCCGCCTCGGCCGCCTCGAGGTCCTGGATGTTGATCCGGCGCAGCGTGCGGTGGCGCGGATCCATGGTCGTCTCCGCGAGTTGGTCGGCGTCCATCTCGCCCAGCCCCTTGTAGCGCTGGATCGACTCCTTGAAGCGGATGCCCCGATCGGTGAGCTCCCGCAGGGTCTCCCGCAACTCGGCGTCGGAGTAGGTGTACCGGTACTTCTCCCGGCCGCGCCGGGGGTTGATCAGCTCGATGCGGTGCAGTGGTGGCACCGCGGAGAAGACCCGGCCCTGCTCGACCATCGGACGCATGTAGCGCTGGAAGAGGGTCAGCAACAGGCAGCGGATGTGGGCGCCGTCCACGTCCGCGTCCGCGAGGAAGATCACCTTGCCGTAGCGCGCCTGATCGATGTCGAAGGTACGCCCGGAGCCGGCTCCTATGACCTGGATGATGGCGCTGCACTCGGCGTTCTTGAGCATGTCCGACACCGAGGACTTCTGGACGTTGAGGATCTTGCCCCGGATCGGCAGCAACGCCTGGAACTCACTGTTGCGGGCGAGTTTGGCGGTACCCAGGGCGCTGTCCCCCTCGACGATGAACAACTCGCTGCGGTCCACGTCGTCGCTGCGGCAGTCGGCCAGTTTGGCGGGCAGCGATGAGGACTCCAGCGCCGTCTTGCGGCGCTGGGCCTCCTTGTGCTGACGGGCGGCGATGCGGGTGCGGGCGGCGGCGACGGCCTTCTCCAGCACCGCCCGGGCCTGCTGCTTGTCGTCCCGCTTGGTCGAGGTCAGGAACGCCTTGAGCTCCTTGGCCACCACCTGGCCGACGATCCGGGTGGCCGCGGAGGTGCCCAGCACCTCCTTGGTCTGCCCCTCGAACTGGGGCTCGGCCAGCCGGACGGTCACCACGGCGGTGAGGCCCTCCAGGGCGTCGTCCTTGACGACGTCGTCCTCGGCGACGCGCAGCAGCTTGGCCGAACGCAGCACCTCGTTGACGGTGCGGGTGATCGCGCGTTCGAATCCGGCGACGTGGGTGCCCCCCTTGGGGGTGGCGATGATGTTGACGAAGGACTTGACCGTGGTGTCGTAGCCGGTGCCCCAGCGCAGCGCGACATCGACCCGCAGCTCCCGCTTGACCTCGGTCGGGATCATGTGGCCGCGGTCGTCCAGAACCGGAACGGTCTCCTTGAAGGTGCCCTCCCCCCGCAGGCGCAGCACGTCGCAGATCGGCCGGTCGGGGGCCAGGAACTCGCAGAACTCCCCGATGCCTCCGTCGTAGTGGAAGATCTCGGTGGTGCCCTTGGCGTCGTCGACCTCCCCGTCGGCGCCCGCCCGCCCGAGGGCCCGCTCGTCGCGGACGACGATGGTCAGGCCGGGAACCAGGAAGGCCGTCTGACGGGCGCGGGCGTACAGGGTCTCCGGGGAGAGTTCGGCGTCCTTGAGGAAGATCTGCCGGTCGGCCCAGTAACGCACCCGGGTGCCGGTGCGTCCCTTGGTCACCCGCTTGCCCTTGACCAGGCCGCCACCGGGCTCGAACGGTGCGTCGGGGCCCTCGCCCGAGAAGGCGCCGGGGGTGCCGCGCCGGAAGCCGATGGAGTGCGTGCGCCCGTCGCGGTCCACCTCGACGTCCAGCCGGGCGGAGAGGGCGTTGACCACGGAGGCGCCGACCCCGTGCAGGCCGCCGGAGGCCGCGTAGGAGCCGCCGCCGAACTTCCCGCCGGCGTGGAGCTTGGTCATCACGACCTCCACGCCGGACAGGCCGGTGCGCGGCTCCACGTCCACCGGGATGCCACGGCCGTTGTCACGCACCTCCACCGAGCCGTCCGCGTGGAGGATCACCTCGATGTGATCGCAGTGGCCGCCGAGGGCCTCGTCCACGGAGTTGTCGATGATCTCCCAGAGGCAGTGCATCAGGCCACGGCTGTCCGTGGAGCCGATGTACATGCCGGGGCGCTTGCGGACGGCCTCCAGGCCCTCGAGGACCAACAGGTGCCGCGCGGTGTAGTTGCCCCCGGTGTCGGCACCGGTGAGCAGCGCGGTGGACGGCACGGACGTATCGGCGGTCACGCAGTTCGCTCCTCGCTGAATTCTGCTGGGTGGCGGGTTCGCCGCTCAGAGGGTACCGAGGCCCAACGATGCGGGTGACCGGGCACCCCGACGTCCTTTCACCCTACCCGGATGCGGTCAGGTGTTCGAATCCGGGAAGAGGTGAGGGACACATCGCGTTCCTTTCGAGGCATGAACCAATTAGGCTCCGGGCACGTCCTTCTCCACAAGGGCTTCGTCGACGCCGACCGCCCCACCCGGGAGGACGACGCGACGGTGCCGATGCCGGAGAACCGACTGGACACCATCGCACAGCGAAACCGACCATCCACCACCCGCGACGACAGCCCGACCACAGCGAGCACCACACCGCACTACGGCCCATTCGCCGCCAACGGGCAGCATCCGGCCATCGAGGAAGTCGAGAAGGGATTTCCGAGAAAAAGCCGCGAGCGGGAACGTTTTCGGCCCGGTTGGATGTTGACCCTGGTACGACAGCTCGTCGAGCTAGAGAAGAGGCGACGTGACTACTGTTCTGACCCCCGCGACCCCGCTGACCGCCGCTGACCGCTGCGACCGCTGCGGCGCCCAGGCGTACCTGCGCGTCGTGCTCGTGAGCGGCGGCGAGCTCCTGTTCTGCGCCCACCACGGCCGTAAGTTCGCTCCGGAGCTCAAGAAGGTCGCCGCCGACATCCAGGACGAAACCGAGAAGCTGTCCACGACCCCGGCGACCGCCAACGAGGACGAGCGCTGATCCCGGGCGGGCCCGGAGCCCGCACGGCGAGCTGATCCGGCACCCGGTCGGAGTTTCGAACACGGCCGCCCCCGTCCGGGGGCGGCCGTGTCGCCGTGTCCGGGGACGCGACCGCGTCTCCCGGGGCCACCGCGGCCCACGGAGCCACCGGCGGCACGAACCCCGCCCCGGCCC
>NZ_VKHT01000633.1 GCF_014141535.1 Streptomyces alkaliphilus
GTCGGGACACCCGTCCCGACCGACCCCGGCCCCGACCTCTCCCGGAACTCACTCCACGGTGCGGGTGACCCGCTCGGTCTCCCGGCGCCGCTCCAGGGTCGCGTCGTCGATCGGCGCGCCGGGGCGACAGATCACCACCGATCCGCCCACCGCCAACGGCGCCCAGAAGCCGGCGAACAGCCCCCGGCGGTGGTTCCATTCCAGCCGGCAGAGCGCGCGGTCACCCGGCGCGAGGCCCATCTCGACGGCCTCGATCCGCGCGTCCTCCACCACCTGATCGGCGGTCCACCCGATGCCGTCGATCACCAGGGCCTCATCGCCGGGCTCCAACTCCTCGTCCGGGACGAAGACATCACCCTGGCCGGGGACGGCCACCGCGTAATCGATGAAGCCCTCCGGCGGCTCGGGGAACCGCGCGCCCAGCGGACGCAGGCTCAGGGCCACCCGTTCCCCCCTGCATTCCCGGGCCTCCTCCAGTCGATCGGGGCCGGCCACCACCAGATCCGCGTCACCGGGGTCCCCCCCGATGACCGGGACCACCCGGGCGGAGGCACAGGCGAGCAGCCAGGCGGCGGTCTGCCAGTGGGCGGGCAACAGGAGGGCGAGACGGTCCCCGGGCTCCGCCCCGAGGTCGTCGCGCAGCAGGTTGGCGGTCTTCGCCACCCAGTTGGCGAGGGTGGTGACGGAGAGTTCGACGCGTTCGCCGGTGGTGTCGTCGTACCAGGTCACCAGGGGACGGCCGGCGTCTCCGGCGAGAGCGGAACGCAGCAGGTCGACGGGGGTGCGATCGGTGGTGTTCATCGGCGCCAGGGTACGCCGCCGGGGCCCGTGGGACGGCGCCCCGAAAGGCGCGTCGACTCCCTTCCCCTCCGCCGGACATCACCTCGCGTCACCTGTCGGGGCGACACCTGACGGGGCATGCGCACAACATCCCGATAAGCACCTTTCACATCGTTCATTCCTTTCATGCCTTTCGGGTGCCCATGGCGCCTCGGTGGGTCCGACGGGTTCACGGTCGCCTCCCGGCCCGTCCGGGCCGGGAGGGGCGTCGAGGAACCCTCGCGGCACCCCGGCCACGTCCGCGCCAACCCGGTCGGGACGCTCTTCGCGCAACCCCATCGCCCGGCTCCGGAGCCGGCCCGTCCCCGTGAGCAGGCCCCTCCCGCGCGACGGAAACCGGGGGACCCCGGACGGGGTCGCGCCTGACGGGGCCGCGTAGCCTGTTCGGCCATGGCGGAACGCACCTGGCGGCCGGACGGCCCCTACGACATGCGCCGCAGCCTGGAGGTGATGGGCCGCGGGGCGCGCGACCCCGCCCTGATGGCGCTGCGCGACGGCACCGTGTGGCGGGCCTCCCGCACCCCGGAGGGGCCGGCGAGCGTGCGCCTGCGGCAGACCCCGGCCCCGGCCGGTGCGGGGCGCGGCGACGGCCCGGCCGGCGAGGTGGTCGCGACCGCCTGGGGCCCGGGCGCGGAGTGGCTGCTGCGCCGACTGCCGGACCTGCTCGGCGCCGGGGACCGTCCCGACGACTTCGTCCCGCGCCACGCCCCGGTGGCCGACGTCTGGCGGCGTCACCGGGGCGTGCGGTTGATCCGCACCGGACTGGTGATGGAGTCCCTGATCCCCTCGGTGCTGGAACAGAAGATCACCGTCGAGGAGGCGTTCCGCTCCTGGCGGCGGCTGCTGCTGCGGTTCGGTGAGCCGGCGCCGGGCCCGGCCGGGGTGGTGCCGGAGGGACTGCGGGTGATGCCCGACCGAAGGACGTGGTCGCTGATCCCGTCGTGGGAGTGGCACCGGGCGGGGGTGGACGCCAAGCGCTCGGCGACGATCCTGCGCGCGGTGCGGCTGGCGCCGAGGCTGGAGGAGGCCGGTGCCATGCCGTTGGACCTCGCGATACGGCGACTGTGCGCCGTTCCGGGGGTGGGCCCGTGGACGGCGGCCGAGACCCTCCAGCGCAGCAACGGCGAGCCCGACGCGGTGACCGTGGGCGATCTGCACCTGCCCTCGCAGGTGGGATGGACACTGGCCGGCGAACGGGAGGCCGACGACGCCCGGATGCTGGCCCTGCTGGAGCCCTACGCGGGCCAGCGGTACCGGGCGACGCGGCTGATCCGGATGGCGGGACGACGTCCACCGCGCCGGGAACCGCGCCGCCGGCACTGGGACATCGCCCGACTGTGACCCCGGCCCCGGGACCGGGTGCCGCCGGGTCGGATCGCTCCCGGGCGAGGCCCGTCGGGCACGGGGTCCGGGGTGTCAGTCGTCGGCGAGGCCCTCGGCGGCGCGTCGCTCGCGCAGTTCACGGATGGCCCGACGACGGGCCAGCCGGTGGGTGCGCCGGATCTGCGCCTCCTGGTACCGGCGCCGGTCCCGTTCGGTCTCCGGGATCACCGGCGGCACCGGACGCGGTCGTCCCTCACCGTCGACGGCGGCGAAGACGAGATAGGCGGTGCCCACCCGGGTGGGCGGGGTGGCCTCGTTCCAGCGCTCGGCGAGGACCCGCACCCCCACCTCCATGGAGCTCCGGCCGGTCCAGTTGACCTGCGCCTTCACATGCACGAGATCGCCCACGCGGACGGGCTCGAGGAAGACCATCTCGTCCATCGAGGCGGTGACGGCCGGACCGCCGGAGTGCCGTCCGGCGACGGCGCCCGCCGCGTCGTCGACGAGCTTCATGATGACCCCGCCGTGCACCGTGCCCAGGAGGTTGGTGTCGTTGGCGGTCATGATGTGGCTGAGCGTGGTGCGCGAGGCCGACGTGGGTTTGCCGGGCGGATGAACGGGTTCGGCCGGTGTGTCGGGTGCGACACCCTCGCCGGGAGCCGACGGGCCGGTGACTGGATCGGTCATGGTCACCAAGCCTATGCGCGCTCCGGGGCGCCTATGCGCGCTCCGGGGCTCGTCCGGGGCGGGCTTTACTCCCGCGCGCCCCCTGGTTGTGCATCAGGTCTGACACATTCGGCCCCCTCCCTGTCCGGCCGTGCCCGGGAGAGGGCAAACTTCCGCCATGAACAACTGGCCCGACGGGTGGACCGACGACGGCCGGGGGCGGGCGGGCCGTGGCGGTCCCCCTCATCCGGAAC
>NZ_VKHT01000634.1 GCF_014141535.1 Streptomyces alkaliphilus
GCAAAGACCCCGCGCCGGAACGAATACCAGCCTATCGAAGGAAGGTTCAGGGGCGATACAGGGCGTACCCGCCGACCGTCGACGTGTCGCCGACATCGGGCCGTACCCCGACCACCGACCCCGAACGGGACCGGTCTCCCCGAACCACCGCGAACGGCGTCGGGCCGGCCCGCACCCTCCCCGGACCGACTCGCCGGGAGCTTCCCCCGGCGGGGCCCGGCACAAACGTCCGGCGACCGGGGTCGTGCGCCGGTGTTCCCGTGGCGGACGTACCCGGGGCCTCCCGGGGGCCGTTCGGGCCCGGCCTCCGGCACGGGCTCCGGCCGGGGAACGAGGCCCACCGATCCCCCGAACGGGTGACGTGGGGCCACCCCCCGGGGCGGCGGGGGCCCGTGACGTCGGCTCCGTCCCGGGCGGGCCCGCCGTGGCGGAGCCGCCCGGGGGCAGCCGGAGGACACCCGGGAACAGCCGGGTGAGGGCCCGGATCAGGCCAGCTCGAGCCGGCGCGCGGCGGCCTCGGCGTCCACCGGCACCCGCACCGGCTGCGGCGCGCCCGCCACCGCCCAGTCGGGGTCCTTCAGGCCGTTGCCGGTCACCGTGCAGACGATCCGCTGACCCGGCTCCACCCGACCCTCGTCGGCCGCCTTGAGCAGCCCCGCCACCGAGGCCGCCGACGCCGGCTCCACGAACACGCCCTCGCGGGCCGCCAGCAGCCGGTAGGAGGCCAGGATCTGACGGTCGGTGACGGCCTCGATCAGCCCGCCCGACTCGTCGCGGGCCCGCTCGGCCTGCGTCCAGGAGGCCGGGTTGCCGATCCGGATGGCGGTGGCGATCGTGGAGGGCTCCTTCACCGGCTCGCCGCGCACGATCGGCGCCGCGCCGGCGGCCTGGAAGCCCCACATGCGGGGGGTGCGGGTCGCCGGCCCGTCGGCGGCGTACTCCCGGTAGCCCTTCCAATAGGCCGTGATGTTCCCGGCGTTGCCGACCGGCAGCACGTGGATGTCGGGGGCGTCGCCGAGCATGTCCACGATCTCGAAGGCGGCGGTCTTCTGACCCTCGATGCGCACCGGGTTCACCGAGTTGACCAGCGCCACCGGGTAACGGTCGGACAGGTCGCGGGCCAGGGTGAGGCAGTCGTCGAAGTTGCCCTCGACCTCCAGGATGCGGGCGCCGTGCACCAGCGCCTGACCCATCTTGCCCAGCGCGATCTTGCCCGTGGGCACCAGCACCGCGCACACCATGCCCGCGCGCACCGCGTAGGCGGCGGCCGAGGCGGAGGTGTTGCCGGTGGAGGCGCAGATCACCGCCTTGGCGCCGGCCTCCTTCGCGGCGGTGATCGCCATCGTCATGCCCCGGTCCTTGAAGGACCCGGTGGGGTTGGCGCCCTCCACCTTCAGGTGGACCTCGCAGCCGGTGCGCTCGGAGAGCACCTGCGCGGGCACCAGCGGCGTGCCGCCCTCGCGCAGCGTCACCACGGGCGTGTCCGGGCCGACCGGCAGCCGGTCCCGGTACTCCTCGATCACACCGCGCCACTGCCGGCCGGTGGTGCGGGGGGCGGGGACCGCCCCGGTCTCGCGCGTCACGTCCATGGTGTCCACTGCTTTCGTCATTCCCCTTCGACCCGCATGATGCTCGCCACCCCGCGCACGGTGTCCAGGCCGCGCAGGGTGTCGACGGTGGCGGACAGCGCCGCGTCCGGCGCGCGGTGGGTGACCACCACGAGGGACGCCTCGCCGTCCTTGCCCTGCTGGCGGACGGTGTCGATCGACACGTCGTGGTCCGCGAAGACCGCCGCCACCTGCGAGAGCACACCCGGTTTGTCGGCCACGTCCAGGCTGATGTGGTAGCGGGTCACCACCTCGCCCATCGGCGCCACCGGGAGCTGCGTGTACGCCGATTCTCCCGGGCCGCGCGCGCCGGTGACCTTGTTGCGGCAGGCCGCGACGAGGTCGCCGAGGACGGCGGAGGCCGTGGGCGCGCCGCCGGCGCCGGGCCCGTAGAACATCAGTCGTCCGGCGGAGTCGGCCTCAACGAAGACCGCGTTGTACGCCTCGCGGACCGAGGCCAGCGGGTGGGTCAGCGGGATCATCGCCGGGTGGACGCGGGCGGTGACCGAGCGGCCGTCGGCGGCCCGCTCGCAGATCGCCAGCAGCTTGACCGTGCAGCCCATGCGGCGGGCGGAGGCGATGTCGGCGGCGGTGACCTCGGTCAGGCCCTCGCGGTGCACGTCGTCCAGCCGGACCCGGGTGTGGAAGGCGATGCCGGCGAGGATCGCGGCCTTGGCGGCGGCGTCGAAGCCCTCGACGTCGGCGGTCGGGTCGGCCTCCGCGTAGCCCAGGGCGGTCGCCTCGGCGAGCGCCTCGCCGTAGCCCATGCCGGAGGACTCCATCCGGTCGAGGATGAAGTTGGTGGTGCCGTTGACGATGCCCAGCACCCGGTTGACGGTGTCGCCGGCCAGCGACTCGCGCAGCGGACGCAGCAGGGGGATGGCGCCGGCGACGGCGGCCTCGTAGTAGAGGTCGGCGCCGTGTTTCTCGGCCATCGCGTAGAGCGCGGGGCCGTCCTCGGCGAGCAGCGCCTTGTTGGCCGTCACCACGCTGGCGCCGGCCTCGAAGGCGGCCGCGATCAGCGAGCGGGCGGGCTCGATGCCGCCGATGACCTCCACCGCGACGTCGATGTCCTCGCGGGCGGCCAGCGCGGCGGCGTCGGTGGTGACCAGCTCCGGGGGCACGCCCTCGCGCACCCGGTCGGGGCGGCGGACCGCCACCCCGGCCAGCTCGACGGGGGCACCGATGCGGGCGGCGAGGTCGTGCGCGTGCGTCGTCATCAGGTGGGCCACCTGTGAGCCGACAACTCCACAGCCCAACAGCGCCACCTTCAGCGGACGCGCACTCACCATGTGATCTCGCCTTTCGCAGTGGCCCGGGATCCGCCCGGGGTGGGGCGGCGTGCCGGGGTATCCCTCGGGTGTCCAGTCTCACGCACCGGGCGGCGTGTCCGGTACGGGGTTCACCATGCGAGACCGAATGATTCGGTTCCCGGGCGGCGGATCGGGGCTCCGGGGAGGGG
>NZ_VKHT01000635.1 GCF_014141535.1 Streptomyces alkaliphilus
CCCCCGTCCCCGCGTCGCCCCTCGGGCGGGCCACCACCCACCGGCCCCGCACCGCGACGGGACCCGACGTTTCCCCCGGGGGTTCCGAACCCGCCGCGCCCGTCGTGGTGGTGGAGGGACTGCGAGTCCGCCACCCGGGCGCCGACGCGCCGGCCGTCGAGGACGTCTCCTTCACCGTGCGCCCCGGGGAGGTGATCGGCCTGCTCGGTCCCTCGGGCGCCGGCAAGTCCACCGTCCAGGCCGTCCTCGCCCGCCTGGTGCGCCCCGTGGGCGGGACCGTCACCGTCCTCGGCACCCCGCTGGAGAAGTGGGGCCACGAATACTTCGACCACGTCGGGGTCGCCTTCGAGCTGCCCGCCTCCCGCCTGCGACTCACCGCCCGCCGCAACCTGACCGCCTTCGCCGCTCTGCACCGGGTGCCCGTCGCCGATCCGGTGGAGCTGCTGGCCCGGGTGGACCTCGCGGACCACGCCGACCGCCGCGTGGCCACCTTCTCCAAGGGGATGCGGATGCGACTCGAACTGGCCCGGGCCCTGATCAACCGTCCCCGTCTGTTGCTGCTGGACGAGCCGACCTCCGGCCAGGACCCCGTGCGCGCCGCCCGGCTGCGGGAGGTGATCCGCGCCGAGGCCGACCGGGGCGCCGCGGTCCTCCTGACCACCCACGACATGGACACCGCCGACCGCCTCTGCGACCGACTGGCCTTCGTCTCCGGCGGCCGGATCGCGGCCCTCGACACCCCGCGCGGCTTCCGCCTGCGCCACGGCCGCCCCGGCGTGATCGTCGAGCACCGGGAGCCGGAGCGGAGCGGCGGATTCCGGCGGGTGCGGCGGGTCCTGGACACCACGAAGCCGGAGGCCGCCGACGAACTGGCCGATCTGCTGCGCGCCGGCCTGGTGGAGACCCTGCACACCCGCGAGGCGGGGCTGGACGAGGTCTTCGCCGCCCTCACCGGGGACCGGCTGTGACGACCCGGCCGGGGCCGGCCGGTCCTCCGGGCGCGGTCGGGGCCCGACTCCCCGGGGGACCCCGGCCGGTCCCGGCGATGGACGCTCCCGACCGGCCGGCCCCCGGCGGCCCGCGTGATCACCGGGCCGGCCGGACCCGGGTCGCGGCGGCGTTGCGCGAGGAGACCCGCCTGCCGGCGGACCTGCGCGTGGTCCATGTCGCCGCCGGCCTCACCGTGCTGTGGACGCTCCTGCTCCTCGTCCCCTCCGCGCAGACCGCCCGTGCCCTCGGCCCCCATCTGCTCTTCCTGGACACCGCCGGATTCGGGGCGCTGTTCGCCGTCGCGCTGATCCTCGTGGAACGCACGGAGCGGACGGATGCCGTGCGCCGGGTCTCCCCGCTGCGCCCGGTCGAGGCCGTGCTGTGCCGGATCCTCCCCCTCACCCTCCTCACCTGCGCGATGGCCGTGCCGATCGCCCTGGCCGCCACCCGTCCGGCCGGTCCGGCGGAAGCGCTGCGGGTCGGGCTCGGCGCCCCGATGGCGGTGGCCCCGGTCGCGGCACTGCTCCTGGCCTGCTGCCTCGCCGCCGGCACCCGGGCCCGCACGCTGCCCGGGGTGGTGATGGGCGCGCTCCCTTTCCTGGTGCCCCTGCTGGTGGTGCCGGTCGCCCACCTGCTCGGTGTCCTCGGGCACCCGCTCGCGCACCTGGTCCCCACCACCGCCGGGGCCCGGCTGATCGAGAGCTCCGTCACCGGGGCCCCGCCCGCCGGTGGCGTGCTGCCCGCCCTCCTCTGGGCCTGGATCGGCGCCGCGCTCGCCGCCGTCGCGGCGACCCGAGCCCTCGGCGCGCCGCCCCCGCACCGGACCCGGTTCCCCCGTCACTCCCGCATCCACCGGCCGAGGACCGTCCACCGGCCGAGGACGGAGCGGCGCCCCCGCCGGGGGGCGGGCGGGCGGATCACCGCGCTCCTCGCTCCCACCGGCCCTTTCCGTGACCCGCTGCCGTGGTTGGCGGTCGCCGCTCCGCTCCTCACGGCCCTGGCGTTGCGCCCCCTGTGGCCCGCCGTGGTCGAGACGGTCGCCGACCGTTACGGGATCGACCTCGTGCCGCACACCCCGACGGTCTTCGCGGCGCTGATCCTGCTGCACGTGCCCGTCACGGTCGGCACCGTGATCGCGTTGCGATGGGTGGAGGACGCGGAGGAGGGACTGCCCCGCCTGGTGCGGGTCGCCCCGGTGCCGGCGGGCCTCCCGCTGCTGCTGTGGCTCGTGGCCGCGTGGGGGTTCTCCCTGCTCGTCCTCACGGCGGCGATCCCGTTGAGCGGGCTCGCGCCGGTCCCCGGCACCGAGTCGTTGTCCGCGGCGTTCCTCGCCGCCCCGATGGCCCCCCTGCTGGTCGCCGTCGTCGCGGCCACGGCGACCAACCGGGTGGAGGCGCTGGTGGTGACCAAGGCCGCGGGCGCCCTGTCGGTCGGCGTCCCCGTGGCGGCGGCCCTGCTGCCCGCCCCGGTGGGGGCCGTCATGGGGCTTCTGCCGCCGACCTGGCCGTTGCTCGTGCTCGCCGACACCGACGGGACGGTGTTCCCCGCCCTCGCGGGCCTCGCCGTCCGGGTGCCGGCGCCGGCCGCGGTCACCGTTCCGGCGGGCGTCCTCGCCGCCCTGCTGCTGTGCGTCCTCCCTGTCCGACGTGCTCTCACCCGCGGTCCCGCCGCCTGATCCGCCGCCGGGGACACCCGTCGTCCGCGTCCTTTTCCATCCGGTGTCGGGGCCGCCCCGGTCTCGGGACGGTGTCGGCTCCGGGGCGGGGAGGGGCGGCGGACTCCCCGCCGGTCCCGCCGATCCGGTGGACGGCTCGTACGCGACGGTTCGACCCCGGTACACGGAGGGCCGGGACGCCCCGGGGGCGTCCCGGCCCTCCGGGCGTGACCGGGCTCGGGCTCAGGCCCAGTACCCCGGCGCGATCGCCGTGCTCAGACCGCCCCGCCGGGTGTCCAGACGGGTCAGCTGGGCGACCACCGGCACGTCGGCGCGCACCACCAGCCCGTAGGGTTCGCCCAGCGGCACCGCCTGCGGATCGATCAGGTCGTTGATGCGCACGTGACGTACCCGCCC
>NZ_VKHT01000636.1 GCF_014141535.1 Streptomyces alkaliphilus
GGGCCGGGATGGTGCCACGGACCGTCGCGGATCGGATGTCCGATCTGACCACCGATCTGACCAGGGGGTTCGCCTCCCTGAACCTCGATCCGTCACCGGGCCTGCGGAGGTCGCGGAAGCGGATGGAGGCCCACCGGCCGGTGCGGGCTGCATGGCGTGCGGTGGGCCGGGCGATCCGCGAGGGCGTGAACAGCGTGGGGCGGTCGGTGCGGAGCTGAACGACGCGGTCGGCGTGGAGGCCGCCCGGCTGACCGTCGAACAGGCGTGGGCGGGGCCACTGCCCGCGCCGGGGGTGCTGGAGCAGTACGAGCGGGTCCTGCCGGGTGCCGCCGAGCGCATCCTGCGCATGGCCGAGACGGTGGCCACCGGCAACATCCGGGTGACCGAGCGCCAGGCGGAGGCGGAGATACGAACCGCCCAGCGCGGCCAGCTCCTCGCGGCGGCGCTCACCCTGGCGGCCATGACCGGGGCCGGCGCGTTCTTCCTGCTCGGCAACCAGGTCGCCGGGATCGCGCTGCTGTCCCTGCCGCTGCTGATGTTGATCCGCTCGTTCCTCATGCGGTCCTGAGGGACGCCCGGCCGGGGACGCGGGCCGGGCGCTCCGGCGTCGGGGGCCGGCTCAGTCCCAGGCGAGGCCGGTGAGCAGCCGGTACGCCTCGGCGTACCGCTCGCGGGTGCCCGCGACGACCTCCTCGGGCAGCGGCGGGGGCGGGGTGTGGCCGCCGCGGTCCCAGCCGGAGGCGGGCGAGGCCAGCCAGTCGCGGAGGTACTGCTTGTCGAAGGGTTGCTGGGGGCGGCCCGGCGCCCACTCCGACTTCAGCCAGAAGCGGGAGGAGTCGGGGGTCAGCACCTCGTCGGCGAGGATCAGCGGCCCGTCGGCGGCACCGTCGGCGGCGGTGTCGGTCCCGGCGGCGTGGCCGGACCCCGCCTCCCGACCGAACTCGAACTTGGTGTCGGCGAGGATGATGCCCCGGTCGCGGGCGATGTCCCGGCCGCGGCCGTAGACGGCGAGGGTGAGCTGGCGCAGTTCGGCGGCGGTCTCCACCCCGACCCGGCGGGCCACCTCCTCGTGGGTGACGTTCTCGTCGTGGTCACCGACATCCGCCTTGGTGGCGGGGGTGAAGATGGGGGCCGGCAGCTCGGAGCCGTCCTCCAGGCCGGGCGGCAGGGCGAGGCCGCAGACGGTGCGGTCGCGGCGGTACTCCACCAGGCCGGAGCCGGTGAGGTAGCCGCGGGCCACGCACTCGATCGGCAACATCTCCAGCGGGCGGCACACCATCACGCGACCCTCCCAGTCGGCGGGGGCGCCGGCGGGGACCTCGGTGGAGATCAGGTGGTTGGGGACCAGATCGGCGAGCTGGTCGAACCACCACTGGGTCAGTCGGGTGAGGATGCGGCCCTTGTCCGGGATCTCGGTGGGCAGCACCCAGTCGTAGGCGGAGATGCGGTCGCTCGCGACCATGACCAGCTCCCCCGCCTCGTTGCGGTAGAGGTCGCGCACCTTGCCGGTGTGCAGGTGTTCCAGCCCGGGGACCCGGGCGGGCTGAGGCGTTTCCACGAATCCGGGCACGGCGTTCTCCTGGGGGGAGGGGCGATGAGGCGGCCGACGGGCCGCACGCGCGTCGGTGGGGTTCGGAACCGCCATTGTCACCCGAGGAAGATCTCCCCGCCGCTCCGGGGCCGGCCGCCGGGGTGTCCGGGGCCGACACGCCGCGACCCGGGGCCGGCCGGCACCGGTCAGTCGTGCTTGCGGATCCGGTCGAGCAGGTTGGCGGTGGCGCGCCGGATCCGCTCGTCGGCGTGGTCGGGGCGGCCCAGGGCGGGGGACCAGGCGAAGGTGCCGGAGGCGAAGACCCAGGCCCCGCTCGGCGCCCGGTACAGGGAGGTCTCCTGGTGGCGGGTCACCCCGGCGTCGTCGCGGTAGGGGGAGTGGGCGAGCAGGATCCGGCTCTCGTAGGGGGACAGCGGCACCCGGGGGGCGTAGCCGTCGGCCTCACCGGCGACGAGGCCGGGCAGTTCGTCGCCCTCGGCGAGGCCGGTGCCCTCCCACAGCCAGTGGTGGGCGTTGCGGACCACCATGGGGCGGGGGTGCGGGACCCGGCCGAGGTACTGGAGGCCGAGCACGGTCTGCTCGGGTTCCCCCCGGTCGCGCCAGCGCGCGGAGCGGCCGGGGCCGCGCCACTTGGCGCAGCTCAGCATGCGGTCGGGGTCGCCGTTGGGCAGCGCGCCCAGCTCCACCTGCCAGTACATGGTGTTGGCGGAGAGGAAGACCAGGGATGTGCCGGTGTCGCGGGCGCGCTCGACGGCACGGCGCATGGGGACGGACCAGTACTCGTCGTGGCCGGGGAAGATCAGGCCGCGGTGGTTCTCCGGGCGGACCCGGCCGGCGTGCAGGTCGCGGGCGGTGGCGTAGGAGAGGTCGTAGCCCTGGCTCTCGGCCCAGCGGATGACGTCGTAGGCGTGGCCGACGTGCAGGGGGAGGCCGGCGCCGGCGAAGGGCCGGTCGAAGCAGACGGTGACGGCGGCGTCCTCCTCGCCCAGGAGACGGCCGTCGGCGTCCCAGGCGTGGTAGAGGCTGGCTCCGGTGCGGCCGTCCTCGGGAAAGAGGTTGTACGCCTGCCAGGTGATGTCGGGCAGGAGGAGCAGCAGGTCGGAGGGGCGCTCGTCGCGGACGGTGAAGGGCACGTGGGAGCGGTGTTCGCCGTCGACGGTGGTGAGCACCGCGACGTAGGCGCCGGGGCTCCAGTCGGTGGGGACGGGCAGGCGCCAGGAGAGCCACCAGTGGTGGCAGCACACGGTGCGGTCGGCGACCATGGGGGCGCTCTGGCTGGTGCCCATGAGGGTGGGGCTGCTGGAGACGTGCCGGGCCCCGATGCCGTCGTAGTGGCCGATCCGGTAGACGTCGACGGTGAATCTTCGGGGCGGGTTGACGGTGACCCGGAAGTCGATGGACTCACCGGGGGCGACCGCGCCGACGGAGGAGTAGCCCTTGATCCGCAGCTCCACGTCGTCGGAGGTGCGGGGACCGCCGCGGTCCTCCCCGCTCCGACGGGGGGCGGGG
>NZ_VKHT01000637.1 GCF_014141535.1 Streptomyces alkaliphilus
GCGCTCGGGGCCGCGTCCCGGGCCGCCCCCGGCCGGGCCGTGCGGCCCGGCGGCGGAAGCACCGGGCGGTCGAAAGCGGCCGGGGTGTCGGTGCCGCCCTCCCGGCGCGGTTCCCCAGCCGCGCACGGCTCGACCGCCCGGGCCGGGGGTGGTGGCTCCCGGTCCGGTCGCGGCGGGCACCGCGCGGCTTCGGGGCCGTTGTCGCAGGTGCGGCGGTTGCGGCGGGAGCGGGCCGGAGTCGACCGAGCCGGTGCCCGGCAGCAGCTCGCCGCGCAGCGCCGTCGGGTGGCCGATGACCGCCGGGCGCTCAAGGCCGCCCGGCACCGGGCCCGCTCGGTGCGGCTGGGCAAGGCCGTCCACCACGGCGGCGCGGCCGGCAGGACGGCCCGGGCGTTGCAAGCGGCGCGGTTGTCCGGGCGCGAGCGTCGGGACCGTCGCGCCGACGCACGGGTGGCCGCCGCCCGGCAGCTGGTGCGCTGTGCGGCGGCCCGGCGCCGGATGCGCAAGCGGCTGGTGGCTTCCTGGTTGCGCTACCGGGCCCGGACCCTGACCGCCGCCGGTCTGGCCCTGCCCTTCGGGGTGCTGGGTCTGGTCACCACGCCGCTGGGCCGTCGTCTGGGCTGGGTCTGGTTGCAGTACCCGGGACGCCGCCTGTACGGGCGGCTGACCACCGGCGCCCGTGAGGCCCACCTGCAACGCGCCTTGGCGGTGCGCGAGCGGGCCATGGACGAGTCCCGCGCGAGCACCGATCCGAACGCCGAAGAGATCGCCGACCGGGTGCCGCGCGCCCCGCGTCACCACACCACCTCGATCAAGGGAGCAGACGTGTCGGAGAACACCGAGAACAGCGGACCGGGGTTCCTGTTCGACGAGTCGGCGAGCGCCATGGAGAGCGCCGCCCAGGCCTACGAGCCCGACGGGATGATGCACGTCCTGGCCACCTGTGAGGCCATGCCCACCGCCTTGCAGTCGGTGGCCAACACCTTCCAAATCCTCGCCGAGCGCGCCGACTCCGAGTTCCCGCTGGAGAAGGAGGTCGGGGAGGCGCTGACGGAGGTCTACACCCACCTGATGCTCGCGGTCAGCGCGGCCGGGGAGGTCGCCACCACCTTCCGGACCGTCCACGAACAGGACATCCGCCGCCACGAGGACCCCCGCAACAACGCCGAGCACAAGTGGGACACCACCAACAACCAGCCCTGACCAAGCGCCACACCCCCACGGGTGAGGGGCGGTTCCGAAGCCTTCGGAACCACCCCTCACCCGTTTTCCACCGCCCTCTTTCCCCGGTTCTGGAGCCGTGATGAGCGATCACCACCGACTCAACCTCACCCACCTTCCCGACGAACCCAACGACAAGAAGCGCCGTGGTGGTGGCCGCCGCCGCTCCCCGCAGGCACCGCCGATCGACTGGGCCGCGCCGCACGGTCCGGTCTCCGGGGCGTTGTCGGTGACCACCGGCGCCGGGGCCGCCGCCCTGCTGGGGGCGGCCGTCGGTGCCCCGCCGGTGCTGCCGCTGGCCGTCGGCGCGGCCGGGGCGATCGGCCACGGCATCGGGCACTCGCTGTTCCGGCGGCTGACCGCCCGCACCCTGGCCACCCGCACCGCGTCCTGGCTGCTGGCCGGGGGCTGGACCGCCTGGGCGATGGCCACCGGCCCGCTGTCCTGGGCGGCGGCCGGGTCCCTGACCGTGCTCGGGGTCGGGGTGGCCGCCGCGGCCTCCAACGCCGCCGTCTTCGAGGAGGCCGCCGAGGCCGAGCGGCTGACCGCCGACGCCCGGCGGGCCGCCGCCGAACTGTCCGCCGAACGCCGGTCCATCGCCACCGAGTGGGAGGAGCGCATCTCCCGGGTGTGCCGTATCCCGGTGCGGGTCTTCGCCGTCGAGCACTGGAGGTCGGGCGCCGGGTACTCCCTCGCCGCCGAGCTGCCCGGCGGCGGCGCGACCTGGGACCAGATCGCGCGTTCCGCCCGCGCCCTGGCAACCGATGCCCGCCTTCCCCTGGGCTGCACCGTCGGTGTCGAGGAGGGCGACCTGCAAGGCCGGGTGGTGTTGGACGTGGCGACCCGCAACGTCATGCGCGAGACCATCGACTACCCCCGCGACCACACCCCGCTGTCGATCCTCACCGGGATCCCGTGGGGTGTGCGGCCCACTGGTGAGGAGATCCGGGTCTTCCTGCGCGAGGCGTGCGCGTTGATCCTCGGTCCGCCCGGCTCGGGCAAGTCCACCTTCATGGATGCCGTGATCGCCGGGTTCGACCGCTGTGTCGATGTGTTGACCTGGGTCATCGATCTGAAGGCCGGAGCGGTCGGCATCCCCTGGACCCGCCCCTGGCTCGAAGCAGAGGGTCGCGTCGATCCGCTGCCGGGCACCGAGCGGGCCCCGGAGGGCACCCGGCCGGGCATCGACTGGCTGGCGTCCACCCCGGCCGAGGCGGTGTTGATGCTGGACGCGCTGCTGGCCGTCAACGCCGCCCGTCAACAGGCGTACCAACGGCTGATGGCCGAGCACGACACCACGTTGCTGCCCATCGGCCCCGACCTCCCGCAGATCATGCTGATCGTGGACGAGGGCGCCGAGGCCCTGACCGCCACTCACAAGGACCCGGCCCGCAAGGCGGTCGGGGAGAAGCTGCGGCAGGTCATGCGCACCACCCGCGCCATGGGGGCCCGGTGCGTGCTGACCGCCGTCGACGGCAACGTCTCCGCGATCGGCGACACCCAGGTCCGCAAGTTCTCCCCCGTCGGCGTCGCCCTGACCTCCGGCGAATCGGTGGGCAACAACCTCGGCAAGCTCTTCCCCCGCGCCCGCGTCGACACCGCCCAGCTCACCGCCAAGGGAGCCGGGGTCATCGGTGACGCCGGGGCCGAGGGCTTCGCCCCCACTCCCTTCAAGGGCTGGAAGACCGGCCCCGCCATGGTCCGCGCCGTCATCCTGGCCACCAACCACACCCGGCCCGCCCTCGACCGGGTGTCCGCCGAAGCGGCCGGGGCCGCCTACGCCGAGCGCTGGTCCGAGGCCCGTGCCGGATGGCTGTGGAACACCTCCGGTCC
>NZ_VKHT01000638.1 GCF_014141535.1 Streptomyces alkaliphilus
CGGCACCCCCCAGCCGGAAGTACACCAACCCGACGGCAGCAGCGGAGCCCTTGAAGTCGCCCCCATCGACCCGACCACCCTCACCGGCACCCCCGACGAACGCCTCGCCGCACTGGAGGCCGCCGTCGACCGAGCCGCCTCCACCGCAGCCGAAAGCGGACGCCGCATCAAGGCCCGCTACGTCATCGAAGCCGGCACCGCACTGCGCGCCATCAGGGACGGAGAGCTCTACCCGGGCACCTGGGAGGAGTACGTCACCACCCGCCACGACCTCAGCCTGCGCCGCTCCTACCAACTCATGGAAGCCGCCCCCGCCCTCCAGCGAGTGTGGACGTGCAAAATTTTGCACACGCCCCCGAACGAGTCCCAGGCACTGGCCATCGACCCCGTGATCGAAACCCACGGGGAAGACGCCGCCCGGAAAATCGTCAAGGCCATCGAGGAAGCCGGGCGCAGGCCCACCGCCGCCGCACTGAAGGCCACCGCCCGCGAACTGGGCTACACAGCCCCCGAAGAGCCGCGCAGGGCCCCTCAAGAGACCCCGGAGTCGTCCCCCCGACCCACCACCGAGGCCGACTCCCTCGCCGACCTCGAAGAAGCCACCCGACTCCTGCGACGCGTCCACCGCGCGCTGCACCCCAAGACGCTCGAAGCCGCCCGGGCCACCAACCCCGACCGCGCCACCGAAGTGATCAGCGAGATCTCCGACGTGCTCGCCAAGGCCGCCCGTCGCGCCCAGCGCGGTTGATCGCACCGGCCGCCCGGCCCGATCCCCGCCCAGGGGGGCGGGGATCGGGCGGCTCACCAGGTTGGAATAGCCTCACTCTCCGCTTATTTGATAAAACCTCGGAAGTCTACCTCGTGAAAGCCCGAGGCTAAACTGTGCACATCGTTTTCATGAGTTCGTCACCGGTGGGGGTCTTGTGGAACTTCGCGCGTTTGAAAATCAGTCCGAAAAGCGAACGCACAGGATTCTAGAGATTGCAACTAGGGACACTCTCTATTGGGTCAACGCTAAGACTCGCCTAGAGGACGTATTCAGCCCTAGCGCTGGCGATCCAAGAGATGAGCGGAACTTCCTCCGGGATGCGCACTTTGACTACACCTTACACAAGAAGAGTTCAAACGAAGTTATCTGGGCCTTCGAGTTTGATGGCCCTGGCCACGTATCAGACCAAGATGCCATCCGGCGGGATATCCTAAAGAACCGGATCTGTGCCAAGGCCAACCTCCCCCTACTTCGCATAGAAGACGATCTTCTGGAGGCGATCGATGGAATCTCACTCCTAGAGTGGCTCGTTCGACGCTGGATGAAGTACGAGGAAATCATTCCGCGAATGATCTCCGACCGCGACAGAGTTACTGCCTCCATGTCCGAGAAAGACTGGGACGAGTTCCGGATCTCAAAGGATATCTTCATTACTCCGCCAGAGCTGGATGTGAGCTATATATTCGATCTTGCCAATCCGTACCCGCCTCTGCCGAAGACCTCGGCTCGCCTACTGAAGACCTACGGAATCAGAGAAGGGTCGTCGTTGGAGCTGAACCCGAACTCGCGAGAGATCACCACGGAGGCGGTGTGGGAGATTTCAACATGCGGCGGACCTCTGCTTGACTTCACAGACTACGGACTTTACAGTCGGAGCTTTTGCGAAGTGCAGTTGCGGCGCGTTGGGGAAGACTGGCTTAACGAACCTGCGTTCGCGGCAACCGGCGAGTATATGGCCCGGGTCGTTTACCCAACGTTTCCGAACCAGCGTAAGATCCTTTCTTCAAACCCAACAACCGGCGAACTTGGATTGTGCGGCCCCCCCTACGGCGGCTCACTTTGGGCTGCTGGCAAGATGATTGCCTGGCACCGAGCCCTGAGGGAAGTCGAGAAGTGGGCGGCCAAGAACTTGCCTGCGATTTCTTAGATGCGCAACAAGATGACATAACGCACCCGCCTTCCTTTCTCCTGCGCCGTACTGGCCAGGGGATTTTTCAAGCCTGGAGGTAACACTACTTGCCCGCCATTCAGTACCAAGTCGGTCAAGTCGCAGAAGCTCGTGAACGCGACTGTCGGGATACTCGGATAGGAACACCTGATCCCGAACCTCTCCCAGAACCAGGGCGTCAACCAGGTCAAGGGCGCCGAGAACGACACCATCTCCATGAGGGTGCAAGGCATCCGGCAGTGTGGACTCCCGACCGGCATAAAGGCTGAGACCGACCCGGCCGACGCGACTGTGGATTACGGTCGCTCCCCCGCGTCCCGGAGGTGACCGATGACCGGCCAATGGGGCGAGTGGCGCAAGTTCAACGCCGACGGCCTGCACGGCGCCGACGCCCTCGCCCGGGGTCTGGAGGCGATGGTCACCGGCATCGCCTCCGGGCCCGACACCAAGCGCGGCATCAACGCCCGCCTGCGCTACCTGACCGCCTCCAAAGCCGGTCGGGAGGCGATGGCCGCGCAGGGCATCAGCCGCCGCGCGTTGGCGGCCTGGACGGCCGGGAAGCGTTCCCCGAGCCCGAAGAGCCGCGCCGCGCTGGATCGCGCCTACTGGGGACTGCGCCGCCAACGGGTCGTCGCGCATATCAAGCGGCGCCTGGCCCGCGAGGGGCGCGGCACCCGGATCGAGATCGACCCGGTCGATCAGTCCCGGGTTCTGCCCGGTCGCCGCCGGGATCTGAACGTGCGACGCATCACGATCCGCCCGGCGACCTGGACGGCCGCCGTCGACGCCTGGGCGGAAGGTGACACCACCGGCCTGCAAGCCGTCTGGGACGACGTCATGGCTGACCTCGGCTCCGACGGCGAGGCGTACGAGTACGTCTCCTCCGTCGGCTGGAACGCCTGAACCCACGTGTTGCCTTACCCCTCGTCGTCCGTTTCCGCACGCTCTCGCCATGAGGCGAGGTTGTGGCGGGTGGTGAGAGTCTCAGGGTGGTGGGGTCCCAGGACGCGGACCATGTCGGTCAGGAGGTGTTCGGTGGCGGTGATGGCGCCTACCGGGTCGCCGGCTTCGCCGCGCCAGTGGGCGAGGTTGTGGCGGGCGGTGAGGGTGTGGGG
>NZ_VKHT01000639.1 GCF_014141535.1 Streptomyces alkaliphilus
GGTGATCACCGGGTGGTTCGGCCGGTGGGCGGGAACACCGGGTCGTGCCGGGGCCGTTCGATCCGTGGAAAGTTTTTGTGCGAACGTGATCACCGGTGTTGGTGTGGGCGGGAACGGTGGTGGACTGTGCGGACTCCCGGAGTCGAGGGAGCCGGTTCACCCGGGGTGAGAAATGTGACATGAATCACATGACGGGACTAATTGTTGACCCTGTGTACCTAGTGGGCAGCGCATTGTGATTCAGTGGGTTGTGTATCTGCACGTGCACGCGAACGCCGGGGGAGTGATGGCAACGGACACGGAGCCCTACGTTCATCTCGCCTGGCTGCGGGATCTGCACGCCGTCGTGGCCCGCCTCAACACCGCCCGCGGCATGGCCGAGACCCTCCAGGCCATAGCCGACGGCGCCATCGCCACCCTCGGGTTCGAGCTGGCCGCCGTCAACCTCGTGCGCCCCGACGGCGACCTCCTCGTCGCCGCCGTCGCGGGCAACCCCGGCGCCGAGGCCCTGATGGCCGGCCGCACCGGCTCCCGCGAGGCCTGGAACCGCCGCCTGAGCATGGGCGAGGACTGGGACGGCCTGCGCTTCATCCCCCACACCGAGGGCTGGGTCCTCGACCACGACGACGTCCCCCAGTGGCACACCACCGGTCCGGCACCCCGCTACCCCGACGAGTGGCACCCCATGGACCGGCTCTTCGCCCCCATGCGTTCCTTCGACGGCGAACTGATCGCCGTCCTCTCCCTGGACAAGCCCCGCGACGGCCGTCGCCCCGGCCGGTGGGGCCGCGAGGCCATCCGCTTCTACGCCGCGCAGGCCGCCGTCGCCATCGGCAACGCCCGGCTGCGCGCCAACATGCAGCGCGCCCTCGCCCGCCTGGAACGCGAACAGGAGGCGCTGCGCGCCAGCGAGGAGAGCTTCCGCCAGGCGTTCGAGTACGCCCCCAGCGGCATGGCCGTCGCCGAACTGGGCGGGGAGGCGCACGGCCGGCTCATCCGGGTCAACGACGCCCTGTGCCGCATGCTCGGCTTCTCCGCCTCCCTGCTGCGCCGTCACTCCTTCGCCGACCTCGTCCACCCCGACGACGTCGGCGTCCTGCTGCGGACCTCCGCCGAGGGCGGGCGCGCCGAACTGCGCCTGGCCCACCGCGACGGCCGACACCTGTGGGTCTCCCTGCGCAACTCGGTCGTCGCCGACACCACCGACGGCCCCCGCTTCCTGCTGCTCCACGTCGAGGACATCGAGGAGCGCAAGCGGCACGAGCAGGCCCTCGCACACCGCGCCAGTCATGACGCCCTCACCGGCCTGCCCAACAACGCCGAGTTGCGCCAGCGGCTGGGCAGCCGCATATGCGCCCGGCCGCGTGATCCCTTCGCCCACCGCTCCACCGACGCCTTCGAGGGGTTCGGCACCCCGGCGCCCCCGCCCTACGATCACCACGAGCACGTGCTGGAACCCGACGCCCCCGGAGCGGACGGCAAGGGACTGGCCGTGCTCTTCTGCGATCTCGACGGCTTCAAGTCCATCAACGACACCTTCGGCCACCACAGCGGCGACACCGTGCTGCGGGAGGTCGCCCGGCGGCTGCGCGAGTGCGTGCGCGACGACGACACCGTCGCGCGGCTGGGCGGCGACGAGTTCGTGGTGCTCGCCGACGGCCTGGGGCCGGCCGACGCCTCCGACCTGGCGGTGCGGCTGCGCGGCGCGGTCATCCCCCCGATCCACCTCGACGGCCGGTCCGTGCGGGTCGGCGCCAGTTTCGGCATCGGATGGGCCTCCTGCGGGCGTTCCATCGAGGAGATACTGCAATCGGCCGACCAGCGCATGTACATCGAGAAGCGGGCGCGTTCCCACGGCCGGCGCCGCGCCGGCTGAGCCGGCGGAGCGTCCGGAAGGGACCGGGGTTCTCACCCGAACGGGGTAGGCTCGGCCCCGGCATGACCGAGGGCGGGGAACGAGAAGGAGCGCGAGCCATGAGCGCGGGCCACCACGGAGCGGGGACCCCGGAGGGGGACGACCCGTTCGGCTACCTGTACCGCCCGGAGAACGGCGCCTCCGGTGCCGCTCCGGCGCCGCCCTCGGGGTACGACCGGGTGCGGCCCGTCGGCGAACGCGGCTACGGCGGCGGACGCGGCGGCTACGGATACCCGCCCCAGCAGAACGGCTACGCCGGCCACCAGGCGCCCGGGCAGCCCTCCCCCCACTACGCGGCGCCCGAGACCACCGGCTACGGCGCCCCGCCGCCCGGCCCGCCCGGCGGCGGCCACGGCCGGGGTGATTCCCGGCGCAACGGCCTGCTGATCGGCGCCATCGCCGTGGTCACCGCCGTCGTCCTGGGCGTCGGCGCGGCCATCGTCTTCAGCGGCGACGACAAGGACGCCGGCGACGACCTCGCGGGTGTCGGCACCCCCCAGTCCGTCGGTGCCGGCGACGAGGGGGACGAGGAGCCCGAACCGGAGCCCGAGCCGGAGGACGAGGACGAGGACGACGAGGAGGAAGAGGAGGAGCCGGTCGAGCTCCCCGAGGCCGACCTCGGCACCCTCCAGCTCTCCAACGGCGCGGGCCTGGCCGGGGACATCCCCAACGCCCGCTCCGGCGACGGCTCCTACATCGCCGGCCTCAACCGGGTGGGGGCCACCATCACCTGGACCTTCGACTTCCGCGGTGAGGCGGGCAGCTACGACCTGTGGGTCGGCTACTCGGTGCCCAACGGCGACCAGAAGATGAGCTTCGCGATCAACTCCACCTCGCAGATCCGCGACGACCTCCACCTGCGCGACTTCGTCAAGCAGGGCGCCTGGGAGAAGAACTGGACCCGGACGTACAACTACATCGACCTCAAAGAGGGCGAGAACACCATCTACATCGGTTGTGACAACGGCGACAGTTGCGACGCCGTGATCGACCGCATCCTCGTCACCGAACGGGGCCACAAGCCGGATTGGTGACGCGCCGCCGGTCCGGTTGACGGGACGACATGGGGGCCGGGCCCACCCGAGGGGGTGGGCCCGGCCCCGTCGTGCGGGTGGAGCCGGATGGCGTCTGAGGG
>NZ_VKHT01000064.1 GCF_014141535.1 Streptomyces alkaliphilus
CACCCGGTTCGACCGACCCCCACACCCGCCAGGTGCAGGGCCACCAGCGTCAGCCCCACGAGCATCAGGCTCGTGGCGCTGAAGATCGCCTCGGTGGCGGTCCCGGTGGCATGAATGATGAAAGCGATGCCGAAGAGCACGGCGGCTATGAACGCGAGCATCTGCTCCTCCTGTTCCTCGCGGCGCCCCGCACCGGAAGGGCGGGGGTTCGCCGTGGCGAACGGATGCCCCGTACAAGGCCGTTCACGCCGGTCCGCGCCTCGTCCCCCTCGAGATCTCTCGACACCCCCGCGGGTCCCCTTCCGACGGGCGTCGGTTGTCGAACACGGAAGGGGCGTTCCGGTCGATACCTCCGCCCTCCCCTTCTCCAAGGCGTGGGAATCACCCGCGCGACCGCCGAACGGTCGGGCTCGGTGGTGCTTTTCGGCGTGGAGGGACAGACGCGGCGGAGGGCCGGCGCCCGCGTGATGCCGCCGGGCGGCCACCAGGGACCCGAGCGCCAAGCGGTCGGAACCCTCGATGCCACAGTGGGCGAGGCGGAGGATGCGGGATCCGAACTGCTGAGGGTGTGAACCCGGGATCCAGCAGGGGCCGCAGGTGTCCTGAACTACGGAAGAGTGTTCGGGGTGCTCTCCTCCGGACAGGGCTGGATGGGGATGAACGAAACCAGAACCGAGACCACAAGCCCCGGCCGCCTTGCGAGGTCAGGCCCTGTGTCGCCTCTCGTGCATGAAGGGGACGTCCTCTCGGCGACGGATGATCCAAAACCCAGATTCAGGAATTGCCAACACGTACATCGCGTACGGGTGCAGGAGATGTCCGCTAGCGCACCGCCTCCAGGTGCTCAGGCGCTACCCTTTTGGGGTGCTGGTCCGGGATGTTCTGGACAGTCAATGGGGGGAGGCGAGCGTGGCCCGTATCGTCGGCGTACACGGCATCGGTTGGTCCTGGAAGTCACGCGAGGAGATGCACGAGACGTGGCACGGCGCGCTGAGCGCTGGGCTGCGGAACATCCGGTATCCCGACGCCGGGACGGTGACGTTCGAGGCGGCCTTCTACGGCCACCTGTACAACGGTGGCACGGGCAAGTCCGGCGATGACGTGCTTTACACCGCCGCCGACGTGGCCGACGGCTTCGAGTACGAAATCCTGGAGGCCATGGCCCGGGAGGCGGATCCGGCGGCTTTCGATGAGGAGATCGACGGGCCGGCCTCCAAGGGGCTCGTCGTTCGTGGCGCGCAGGCCTGCCTCGACATCCTGGAGAGGACGCCGTACCTCGGCGGGATGACCGCGTCGCTTCTCATCCGCCAGATCAAGCAGGTGCACCGGTACTTCGAGGACGCTGCCCTGGGTGAGGAGATCCGGGGTGAGCTGGAGGCCGCGATTCAGGAGGGCACCCGGGTGGTCCTCGCCCACTCGTTGGGGAGCGTTGCCGCCTACGAGGTCCTGTGGAACCTCAAGGATGTCCGGATCGACACCCTGGTCACGATGGGCTCGCCGCTCGGACTGAAGTCCATTCGGCGCCGCCTGGCCCGCACGGCCGATGCTGAACCCGGCCGCCCGCCGTCCGTGCGTCGCTGGGTGAATGTGGCCGCCGAGCAGGACGTCGTCGCCCTGCGCAAGCGCATCAATACCCTCTACGGCGGAGAAGTCGAGGACTTCGTCGTCACCAACCCGCTGCACCGCATGCACGACTGCACCCTCTACTTGGCCAACCTGCGGACCGCACGCGCTGTCGAGGCAGCTCTTGGGTGAGCGGTGGTTCTTGCTGGCGGGGGAAGGCGGGTACGGCGAGGAAACGGGCCTGGCGCGGCTCGAACACGTTCCGGACGAACTCAGGTTGATGCGCCGAACGCTCATGGACCTGGGGATGCGGGAGATCCCCAGGCTCGAGGGGGCCGTCGGAGAGCGGGGCCTGCACGAGGCGTGCAAGGAGCTCGGTACGTGGTTGAAAGGGGTGAGCCGCGGCGAACAGGAGCCCCCGCTGTCGCTGTTCGTCTATTGCACCGGGCACGGCGAGCGGAACAACGACTCCACGTGGGGTCTGGCACTGCCGACGTACGACGCGTGGGTGAAGAGCGACGGTCTCCTTGAACCACAACACATCATCAACACCCTGTACGGGGGCGACCGGGAACACAAGAAGGAACTCTTCGAGCAGGCGGTCGTCGTCCTCGACGCCTGCTATTCCGAGCCCGGCGCGGGCGAAGCCATGGAGACCCGTCGGCGTCAGGCTGGCGTCGGCAGCGTCAGGTACGACGTCTGGGTGATCGCCACCGCCCGGAAGGCTCAGCAGGCCCGACAGTTGGCCTTCGCCCGTGCGTTCGCCAAGACGCTCTCCCAGAGCGACGGCGCCCGGGAGTTCATCGAGCCCTCCGCTCTCGTGGAGCGGCTCAACAGTCACCTGCCGACGGACAGCCAGGAAGTCTGGGTGTCCTCCGTCGACCGCCGGAGCTGCCGAGTCCTACTCGATCCGGCGTACATGCCCCGGACGTCGCCCAACTGGCTCGACCGGGATCTCGACGAGTGGTCCCACCTGGCACGCGGACGGAGCCGGCCGCGCCAGGAAGGCTGGTTCTTCTCGGGACGGCGCGAGGAACAGCTGCGTCTCCGCGAGTTCATCGCCGGTGGTGGAGCGGCCGAGCCGCTCATCCTCCGGGGCGCAGCCGGGGTCGGCAAGAGCGCGCTTCTCGGACACCTGGCCGTGTGCGGGAAGACCGAGTGGCGGCGGCTGTTGCCGCCCGTCGTCCGGCGCGGTCTGATCCTCCCGGACGACTCGGTGCACGCGCTGGTGACCGCCCAGGACGCCGACGTGTCGCGCCTGGCCCGGCGGATCGCCCGGGCGCTCGGCCTCGACCACCCGGGGAACGCCCCGACCCCGGACGAGCTATGCGAGGCATTGGAGGACCTGCCTCCCCGGACCGTTCTGGTGGACGACCTCCATGCGGCGGAAGAGCCCGCGGCCGTGGTCATGGAGCTGCTCGACCCCCTGGCGGAGTACGCGCGCACCACCGTCATCGCCTCGGCGGGCCACGACGCCGACGCCGACGCGGTGTGGCAGCGCCTCCAGCTCCCAGTGTTCCAGCTCGGCACCGACGACGAGGGCGTCCGCGCCTACGCCCGCGCACGGGGCGCGGGCGCGGTCGCCGCCGCCTGCCACGGACACTTCGGGGCGGCGGTCCACGCTGTCGACGCCTTCCTCGACACCCGCCACGGCCGCGACGGCGAGGCGGAGGCACGGCACGAGGCGGAGAAGCAGCTGACGATCTTCCATCGGAGCCTGCTCGCCTCCCGCGGTCACCCGGACAAATGGTGCCGGGCGATGCTGGAGCCGGTGCGGGCCGCGGCGGCGTGCGGGTACGACGCCGGCCTGACGGCCGAGCTCTGGGCGGCGCTCGCCACGGCCGCGGACCGCTCCGGCAGGACGTACGGCCCGGAGGAGGCGAGGAAGGCCGCGGAGCTGCTGGGCACCGCGGTGACGGGCAGGGGTACGGGCGAGGGCACCGGCTCCTCCACCGGGCCCCCGGCGTGGCGCCTCGCCACCCCCACCGCGCTGAAATCGTGCCGGCCGGAGTTCGCCGAGGTGGTACGGGACTGCCTGCCCGTCCACGCGTCGGGAGCCGACACGGGAGGGACGCCCGCGGCCGAGGAGCCCGGCATTGACTGGGCGGCGGACATGGCGCTGACCGCCCTGTTCGCCGCTGCCGCCCGACCGTTCGAGCAGCGGTTCGCCACCGAGCTGACCTCGATGGCCTTCTGGGCGGCACTGCCCGGCAGCGCCCTCGCCCGACAACTGGACGCCGGAGGGGGCCGGCTGTTTCCGAAATGGGTCCTCAAGGGCGTCCGGGCCCAGATGCCCGGACGACACCCGGCGGAGCGGGCGTTCCAGCTGAAGCTCAGCCTCCTCAAGTCCGGGGAGGAGGGGCGCGGTCTGGACCCGCGCGGTTTCGGCGCCGGTGTCGACATCCTGTGGGCCACCCCCCTGGACGGTGTGGCCGTACCCGACCTCCTTGCGGTCGCGTCCGGCGCGTCCGGCGACGGCTACGTGGTGACCACCCACGGCGACGCCTCCTTACGGCTGTGGAATCTGGCGGACGGCAGGCCGCTCGACGAGGCGGTGCGGTCCGAGGATGCCGGCATCGCCTCGCACCTGGCATTCGCCGTCGTCGACGGCAAGCCCGTCGTCGCGTTCGTGGCGGACGACGTGGGACATTTGTGGCGGCCGCTGACGGGGCGGGACCCCGAGCCGCTGGCAGCCCTGGACGGGGCGACGGCGTTCTCGTTGCACGACGACGGCCTGCTGGCCGTCGCCAGGGGCACGCGGATCGAGATCGTCGAACCGGGCACCACCAAACGGACCAGGTCGTTCGCCGTACTGGGATCGAGCCGCGTCACTCAGGTCCACCTGGGGGGCGAGGCCGGCGACCGACGGCTCGTCGCCACCACCGAGTCCGGCATCGTGACCGCGCGCGTCCTGGACATGGGAGTGACGGCGTTACGGCGCCAGCCGCTGCTCATCCCCGATGCGCAGCACGCCGTGGTGTCGTCGAGCGGCCGCACGGTGGGCATGCTCGACCGCAGTGGGAGGCCGTTCGTATGGGACGAGAGTCACGGGACGAGAAGTCCCGACGTTCCCGACGTGCGCGACGGAACGTTAGCGTTCGCCGTCGGCGACAGCCTGGCGGCCGCGGCGGGTGGCGCGCAGAAACCCTGGCTGCGCCTCCTCCCGATCACCTCCGGCGACGAACGGCCGGTGACCCGGTTTCCACTGCCGGACCAGCCCGTCGCGCTCGCCTTCGACGCGGACGGATCCCGCCTGGTGGTGACCGACCTGCGTGGAGTGTTCTGTCTCGACGTTCGCCCCGATCCGCCCCGACCGGACACGGCTGAGTCCGATCCACCCGGACCGCCCCCGACGACCGATCGCAGTGAGGAGGCGAGATGATGGCCCTGGACTTCGTCTCGGCACGTGAGAGTGTCGTGGGCGCGTTGCTCGCCCTCGACGACATCCTGACGAAGCGCGTGGAATCCACCCTGCGCATGTCCTGGGACGTTCTGCTCGGACACTTGCACGCCGAGGGCATCAGGCCCCTGCTGGAGGAGGCCGAGCGGAGGGAGCTGCACGGCGCGGCGCTGGGCATCCCGGACCGGTTCGTGACCGGCTCCGGTCGCACCAGTCTCGAACGGCTGGTCGACATGGTCCTGGACCCGGAGGCCTGCGAAGGTCCGGACGCCGAGCTGGTCGCGCACATCCAGAGCATCGAAGGCATGGAGGACGACCTCGTCGGCCTCTACGAGCGGGCCTGCGCACCCGCCAGCGGCCCGTACGTCCCCGAGCAGCGCCGGACCGAGGAAGACCTGGCCACGGAAGGCTCGCCCACGGGTGCCGCGTCCAAGGAGGCCGCCAGCCCCAAGGGCCCGACCGACGAGTACCTGGACGTCACCGTCCTCCGTCCCGAAGCCGACCCGGAGCTGCCGCCCACGGCCTGGGCGACCCGGTTCGTCCTGGAGAGCAAGACCGGTGACGCCGCAGCCGGTCACGACGACACGGTCCGGAAGTTGGCCAGCATCACCAGGAGATGGCGGTCCGTCACTCAGGCCACCAACAGGGCCTCCGACGGAAGCGCCGAGCCCGTACGGACCCTGCTCCTCCAGTTGGGCATGGACGAGGAACTCAAGGGGGACCCGAAGCCGAGACTGGCGGCCCCGGGTCTGCTGCCGCCGAGCCGCCTCGACGACACCACGGTGGCCCTGCCCGCTGCCCTGCGGCTCCTTGCGCGGACACTTGCCGTCCCCGAACTACCCCACCCTGCGCCCGGCATGTCGGCCGCCGGTGCGTACTCCCCGCCCCCTCTCGGCGCGAAGACACAATTCCAGCCCATGGAACCCGGCGAGGCGTCCCTGCGCGCCGACGCCTGCGGCGGCACGCTCGTCCATCCTGGCCGCGGTGGCTGGTTCCGTACCTCCGCCGGGGACGGCACCCCGACGCTCGTGGTCGCGGACCCCGGCCTCACCCTGGCCGGTGCGGCGCGCGCGTACTGGGGGACGGCCTGGGACGAATGGGCGCAGAACTGGCACAAGGGTGAGCTGAAGGCCACAGGATGGAGTTTCCACGACTGGTCGCTGACGCAGCCCGACGGTCAGCACCTCCCGGACATCCGGATGGACCAGGTCGACAGCCTTGTGGCGGTCTTCCGGGACCCGGAGCGCAAGGTGGCCGTGCTGGGAGGGCCGTCGGGCTCCGGGAAGAGCTGCGCTGCCCGCTGCACGGCACGTTCACTCGCCGAGGCCGGCCGGCGCGTGATCACGCTCGAACCCGAAGACCGGGCGTTCCCGACCCGTGACATCCTGGCCGAAGCCGTACGGCATGCTCTTGGCAGCCTCGGTCCCCTGGAACAGCAGGAGCCCGGCTGCCCCGTCGTCATCCTCGACGGCATCCGGCCGATGGGCGAGACGGATGTCGACCGCATGCTGCCCGCCGTGTCGGCGGAGCTCGGCGTCAGCGTCCTTGCCTGCCTGGAGTACGACCTCAACTCGTCCCACGACTGGCAGGCGGCGAACCTCACCGTCGTTCCGTCCATCGTGGGCCCCGCCGCCCTCCTCGACCTGGCCGGGCGCGCCCGGGAGATCCACGGGGACAAGGTCGCAGGCAACCCACGTTTCGTCGACGCCCTGGCGCGCCGCTTTCCCCACGACCTCGCCCGATTCGTCAAGGGTCTGTGCGACTACCGCGGCGGGAACGACAGGCCCGAGCGGCTCGATGAGGAACTGAGGCAGAAGTTCGACGACGAGCTGGGGGCCGACGCACAGAACCTGGCCGCCGTCGTCGCAGCCGTCTCCCTGCTCGGGGGGAACGTGAGCGTCGCCGAGGAACAACGCGACCAGCTCTGCATGCTCGGTGCCGCTCCGGACCGGGCCCTCGACCGGCTCCGCTTTCTCAGCCCCACCGACTCCCGCACGATTCTGGACGCCTACGCAGAAGCCGTGCACGACCACGAGGCCCCCCGGCCACGCCGTCACGACCTCATCGCCGACCTCGTTTCCAAAGAGCTCTTCCGTGACCTGGGGGACAACCGAAGCGGGCTGCTGCCCATGCTCCGCGGCGCACGCCTGTACGACGACCGGGTCTGCCGGAGCCTCGCGGAGCGCCTGCTGCATCCTGACCACGAGGACGACTTCGACAAATGGCGGCGGAACGCGCCACCGGTCGGCATCGCGTTGGTGGTGCTTGCGATGGACTCCTCCCTCGGCGAGAAGGTGATCGGCAGGCTCCTCAAGACCCTCATGACGCGGCTGCCGAAGACGACCCCCGGGTCCGCACGCTCCCTGCTGGCCGTGGTCCGCGCGATCCACCGGCACCGGCACCGCTTCGACGACAGCCAGTTCGACACCCTCACCAGATGGATGGCCGAGCACTTCGAAGATCTCCTGGAGGACAGGCCTAGGCCCGGCGACGGTCTGTACAGCGTGCTGGAGCAGCTCAGCCGCTTCCACCATCCGCGCCTCGACGAGGTCGTGGCCACGTGCGGATCGAAGACCCTGATCCACCTCAACCCGGACAGGGCCCTCGACTACCGAACGGTCGGACGGGTCGAACGCCTGGTGCGGCGCGCCGGCAACGACATCGGCAATCCGGAGTACGCCTCCTGGGTCCAGAACGAGGCCGAGGTGCGCAAGCTCCTCGACCACGATCCCGACCCCGCTCGCGGGATCGCGGTGTACCTCTCGAACCTCGTCCTCCGGCTGCGCTACGACCCCGACTACGAGGATTGGGACACCGTCCTCGGCCGGCGCGACGTGCACGTCGGTATCCGGCAGGCGCTGCGGCACACGGACGCGGCGGACCTGCGGTACGCGCTGGAGGAGGCCCGGGACTACCAGGTCGCCTTCGTGACCAGGATGCTGAACGACAAAGAGCTCAACAAGGGCGGGAGCTTCGGCGTCGCCATCCACAAGGCCCTGCGCACCGCGACCCCGACGGACGCGGCCCTGCTGCTCCGGACGACCAGCGAGATCCACGACTACACCGCCCGTCAAGCGCTCTACGGCGACCACGGGGAGCGTCCCGACGCCGGTCTCGCGCGCATCCTTGCCCAGCAGGTCCGGGCTCACCAGGACGGCAAGGGCGCTGGTCTGATCCTGTCGGCGACGGCGCGCGTCGACGAGCTGTTCCTGACCGAGGACAAGGGGTTCGGCCAGTACCTCGCAGAGGAACTCGGTAAGGACTGGGTGAGCGCCCGGCTGGAGGAAGACCCGCGCATCTCCATTCAGTACCACCTGATCAAGGGGATCTGGGAGGCCCATGCCTCCTTTCGGGAGGAGTGTCTGGACCTCTTCGTGAATGTCGTCGCTCATGCGCTGAACCGCTCAATGCGGCCGTGGGGCTCGCAGGCCGCTCTGCTGCTGGGACAGAACGAGGAGTTCGGGGCGGCCTTTCTGGAGAAACTGGGCTGGCAGGTGGCGGATAGCAAACTCTTCGAGGGGATGAAAGACGCGCCTGTCGCGGACGCCCGGCGCTATTTCCACCAGCTCGGCCGCGCAATGTACCAAGGGCTGCCGGCCCAGTACGTCAACGAGTACGACTCGGCTGACTTCATAGAGAAGATGGCGTCCACCTCCCCCTCGTCAGCGGCGCTGTGCGCGCGTGAGATAGCTCGGACCCTTATCGACGGGGGCGTGCCGGCGGAAGACGCCGGACTGTGGGTGCTACGAAAGGACGGCACAGAGACCACGGATTCAGTAGGCCGGCGCTGGGGCGCACAGATTGGTCGCGGAGCCAGTACGAACCAGGTGACCGAGGTGATCAACGTGCTGGCCGGGCTGAACGGCGACACCGCCGCGGCGACCGTCGACTACCTGAAGAACAAGAAGGTTTCTCATTCCCGGCCCAAGGACGGCCTGCTGCGGGACAAGGTGCGTCAGGCCGTGTACAACGACCCCGTCGAGGCGGCCCGGCTGCTGACGGCGGTGGAGCGGGTGTCCGTCGGCGTCGGTGCCGATCTGATGCGCGACCTGCAGGGCGAACGGGGAGCCTGGAACGCCTTCACGAGCGAACTCGCCCACATTCAACACCCCACTCAGCAGTACCAGGTCGTCCGTCAACTGGTGGCGCTCGGATTGCGTCCGGGAGGCGTGTACTCGAAGTGGGTGGACAAGCTCCGTACCCGACATCAGGCGACGGTGATGCAGGTGACCAGCCCGGCCGCACTCGGCGACGTCCTGCGGATGGCCTTGATCTGGGACATGGACTGGGCCTGCCGACTGGCCGCTGACATCCCTGTACAGCGGTTGGCCAGAAGACTCGGCTACGCACGGGTGAAGGACCTGATGCACACGCCCTCTCTGCTGTCGCTGCTATCGACAGCGGAAGCCGACGAGCCTGTCCAGTGCTTGTTCGATGAACTGGAGCGTCTGCAGCCCGCATCACTTGTGAAGCGCCTCAATGCGCATTCCATCGATGTGCTGCTGGACGTCGCGCTCAGGGTGCGGCCAGACTTCGCCCATCGCCTGACACCTGCTGTGGTCGAGGCAATTGGCAGGCAGATGCAACGGGACGTAGTCCTCGACGAGGCGGAGCACTGGAACGGGATCGGTTGGATGGCGCGCTCCTTGCACATGATGAACAAGGCGGAGCTACTCTCCAGTCAGGTACCGAAACGTAGGCCGAATCCATCCTACCGATATGCCGCCGCCTGGGGCGCGATGTGGTTTCCTCGCCGAAAATGGACTCAGGAGATCCTCGGCGATGTGGCCGACCACATCATGAAGCCTTCGATTTCCGGCTCTCATTCGGTCTTCGTTGCCTTCGCCTACGCATCGGCCGAAGGGCGTACCAGCGAGCTGCGGTCCCCGGACGGATCCTGGCCCGACCTCGATGGGTGCAGTGCCCGTGCACTTGCTGCTCTCCAGTTGATGGCGGAGCGGGATCTGGATCTGCACGCCGCGCTGCTTTCCCATCGGAATGCGCTCGTGGCGCAGCTGGACAGGCCTACGTCGCGGACCGACAGCTACATGAGCTCGGCACGTGCGTGGTTCGACCTCCACTGCGAGTCCGCTCGGCAGGCGTGAGAGACGAGCGATGTTGGAGCAATGAGGGCCCAACCTTGAGGTTGGACCCTCATTGCTCCAAGTCAGAAACCGAGACACCCGCAGGGTCGGCATCGGGCCCAGGGGATTGAGCGAACCCAGCCCGACTGAGCTGCCCCGAGTTTCGTAGATTCCGGCGATCTTGTTTCAGGCGAACTGTGGGGTGGCTTCCTGTTGTCGCCACCAGTCGCGTTCGTACTCGGCGGGCGGTACGTAGTACTGCAACGACACTCCGTGATGTTGTGGGCATGGCTTCGTTGGTCGGAGTGTGAACGAGGAGTTGGTCGGCGGTTGGTCGGGGATGTTCGAGGGCTTCGTGGCGCGGTTCGCGGGGCGGTTCGGTCGGGCGGAGCCCCGGCGGCGGATGGTCGCCTATCTACGAGGGCTGTTGGGGATGCAGAGCGGAAGAACCTCCGGGTGGCGTGGATCCATCGCTGTGCGCGGGCGTGAGCCGTAGTGATGCTATGACGCTGCTGTGCCTGGCCGGGGGCCCTTGACCGAGATCCCGCAGCCTGTCCGGGCAAGCCAACTGCAACCAAAACTGCAACCACGGGACGACGAAGACCCCGACCGCTGAGCGGTCGGGGTCTTCGTTCAGCCCGGTGAGAGCTGGAGCGGAGGATACGAGATTCGAACTCGTGAGGGTGTGAACCCAACACGCTTTCCAAGCGTGCGCCCTAGGCCTCTAGGCGAATCCTCCGCGACGCACCATACACAACCGGGGGGCGTGGGTGCGAATCCGGCCCCCTCCCCGCCCCGGGACCGGGGTGGGGACCACCTGCCGGCCGGTCGCCCGTGGACCGCCGGACGACCCGCCCCCGGGCGGGGACCGGGCGGCCCCGGTGATCGGGTAGGCTGGGCGCAGCCCCTCACGCGGCGCTATCCAACTGAACTCCCCCAGGGCCGGAAGGCAGCAAGGGTAGGTTGGCTCTGGCGGGTGCGTGGGGGGCCCTGTCGTTCCCCGGCGCATCCTCCAGCACCC
>NZ_VKHT01000640.1 GCF_014141535.1 Streptomyces alkaliphilus
GGCCGGGCCGGGGTGTTCGGTGGAACCGCAGACGGCGCAGGGGGCGCCGTCGCGCAGGGCTCCGGCGAGTTCGGCGGCCAGTCCGTCGAGGCGGCGTTCGCGGATGTCCAGCCACCGGGTTCGGGCGTCGGCGGCCGCGCGCTCGGCCGCCAGGTGGGAGGCCTCCGCCTGGCGCACCATGGCGTCGAGGCCGTCCCGGCGCCGGGCCGCGTCCCGTCGGGTGCACGCGACCCCCAGGAGCGCGGTGAGTTCGGGGAGGCGGGCGGCGAGAGGGGCCAGTTCCGCGATCTCGGCGGCGGGTGTCCGCCGGTCCCGGCGCAGGCACTCGAGTTCGATGTCGAGTGTGCCGGCTCCGCGGTCATCGGCCGCCTCCTCCGCGTCCAGCGCGGCGAGGTCGCGCTCGAGCGCGGCGGCCTCACGGACCGCCTCGCGCGTGGCGGCCAGCCGGCCGATCTCCTCCCGCAGAGCGCGTTCGCGGGCGACCAGGTGCTCCTCACCGGCCTCGCGCAGGTCGTCCGGCAGTCGCCGGCGGGCCTCCCCCTCCGCCCCGAGTGCGGCCTCGTGGGCGGCCCGGGCCTCGGCGCACACCTGCAGGGCGGGCAGGACCGTCGCGGCGCTCTCCGCCCGTGCCAGCCGCTCACGGTCACGGTCGATCTCCGGCCGAACCGAGGTCAGTTCGTGGTCCTCCCGCAGCGCGGCGGCCCGGCGGGCGCGGAGCTCGGCGATCCGGACGGCCCGGGTGTGACGGTCGGCGGCCCGGGTCGCCGCCGCTTCCGCGGCGGCCAGCCGCAGCTCGGCCAGTTCGAGGCGTTCGCGAGCCGCGACGCGGGCGATGGCGGCCCGGGCGAGGACGGCGTCGGCGCAGTGCGGATCGTCGGGGCCGGGCAGCGGGGGGGTGTCGGCGGCGAGGTCGGGGCACGGTCCGGCGGCCTGCTCGACGCGGTGGGCCAGGGAGACCAGATGTTCGTCACCGGCGCGCAGGCGGTCGCGGGCCTCGGCACGGCGCTCGGCCAGGCGGCGTTCGGCCGCGGCGAAGCGCCCGGTGTCGAAGAGCCGGCCGAGCAGATGGGCACGTTCCTCGGCACCGGCGCGCAGGAATCGGGCGAAGTCCCCCTGCGGCAACATGACGACCTGGCAGAACTGGTCACGACTCATACCGGTCAGTCGACCGATCTCCAGCCCGATCTCCTGGTGCGAGCGGCTGAGTGCCTCCCACCCGCCGGTGCGGGGATCGCGTTCGCGCAACAGGGACAGTGCCTTGTCGCGGGTGGTGCCGGTGCCCCGACGTTTGGGGCGTTCCTGCTCTGGGCGGCGGGTGATCTCCAGCCGTCGGTCGCCCACGGTCAGGTCCAGGACCACCTCGGTGGGTACCCCGGGGTCGGCGTGGTCGCTGCGCAGAGAGGGCAGGGCCTGTTGCCGGGCCCCGGGCACCGATCCGTACAGGGCGTAGCAGACCGCGTCCAGGACGGAGGTCTTACCCGCTCCGGTGGGGCCGTGGAGGAGGAACAGCCCATCGGCGGCCAGGCGTTCGAAGTCGACCCGCTCGGTGCCGGCGAACGGGCCGAAGGCGGTCAGGGTGAGGTGGTGCAGCCTCATCGTGCGCTCCCCCGCCCGCCCTGCCGGCGGCTGTCGTGGTCGGTGTCGTCGGTCCTCCCGGCCTCCAATGCCTCGAGGAGCAGGGCCCGTTCGGAGGCGTCGGGGCCGCGGCCCCCGCGGACGTGCGCGACGAAGTCCTCGGCGACCCGGCGGTCGTCACGACCGCGCAGGCGTTCGGTGTAGCGGGGGGCGGCGGCCTCGGGCGGTGTGTCCGGCTCGTGTCGCAGGCTGAGCAGGCGGGGGAAGCGCGTCGAGAGCCGGCCCAGCGGGTCGTCCGGGCGGGAGGGATCGGTGAGAGTGACCTCGACCAGTGCGTCGGTCGCGCCCTCCGGGGCCGGGCCGGTGAGCAGCTCCTCCAGGGTGCCGCGCATTCGCAGCAGACGGTGCGGGACGGGCGTCTCCACGGCCTCGGCGGCGAGCTCGCCCGCGGGGCCGAGTTCGATCCACCACATGATCTTGCGGTGGTCGGCCTCGGAGAAGGAGTAGGCCAGCGGGGATCCGCTGTACCGGACGCGGTCGGTGAGGGCACGGGCGCCGTGCAGGTGACCCAGGGCGGTGTAGTCGATGCCGTCGAACAGGGAGGCGGGAACGGCCGCGACCCCGCCGACGGTGATGTCCCGCTCGCTGTCGGAGGGTTGGCCGCCGGCGACGAAGGCGTGGACGAGGACGACGGAGCGTGTGCCGGGGGGGCGGGAGGCGAGATCGGCGCGGACGCGTTCCATCGCGGCGCCCAACACCTCCTCGTGACCACCACGGGTCAGGCCGAACCGGTCGCGGACCAGGGCGGGTTCCAGATAGGGGATGCCGTAGCAGGCGACCGGACCGTGCCCGTCGTGCAGGAGCACCGGCTCGGCCAGGCGCTCGGGATCGGTGCGCAGGTGGATCCCGGCCCGGGCGAGCAGGCCGGAGCCGACGCCGAGCCGGGCCGGTGAGTCGTGGTTGCCGGCGATGAGGACGAGGGGGACGTCCAGGTCGGCGAGGCGGTGGAGAGTGTCGTCGAAGAGGCGGACGGCGGTCAGGGGTGGTACCGCGCGGTCGTACACGTCGCCGGAGACCAGCACGATGTCGGGACGACGCTCGCGCACGGTGTCCACGAGATGGTCCATGACGGCGCGCTGGGCCTCCAGGAGACTCGTGCGGTGCAGGCCGCGGCCCAGGTGCCAGTCCGAGGTGTGCAGGATCCTCACGGTGTACCGGGCGGGGTACCCGCCCCTCCCCCTCCGATTCGTGTTCCGTGCCGCGTCCGGGCTCCGGCCGTGGTCCCGATCCGGTCCCGCGTCCCCGTTCGCGGGACGCCGGGGCCCGGTGGCACGCTACCAGTCGTGGTGCGGCCGTCCGCGGGGTTCGTCCGGGATCAACCGGGGGGAGTGGAGCGGGGGTGTCCCGGGGCCGGTGCCGTGAGGACGCGGTGCCGGCACGGGCCGGTGGGTCGGGGAGAGCGGTGGGGGGAGAC
>NZ_VKHT01000641.1 GCF_014141535.1 Streptomyces alkaliphilus
GTACCCGGTCTGGGTGGGCAGGTCGAAGGCGACCGACAGACCGGTCTGGCCCTTCTCCAGATTGCGCCGGTACAGCCGGTTGGACGCCTCGGCGCTCGAGTGTCCCGCGTAGGTGCGCATCAGCCAGGGGCTGCTGGCGCTGTACCGGGTGGTCGCCGAGGAGCAGGGGGCCGACTCGCGCGCCCTGCAGGGCACCACCCAGAACGACATCGTCAAGGAGTACCTCTCCCGGGGGACCCACGTCTTCCCGCCCGGCCCCTCCCTGCGGCTGACCACGGACATGATCGCGCACACCGTGGAACACGTGCCGAAGTGGAATCCGATCAACATCTGCAGCTACCACCTGCAGGAGGCGGGCGCAACGCCGGTGCAGGAGATCGCCTACGCGCTGTCCACCGCCGTCGCGGTGCTGGACGCGGTGCGCGACGGCGGACAGGTGCCCCGGGAGCGCATGGGGGACGTGGTCGGCCGCATCTCCTTCTTCGTCAACGCGGGTGTCCGCTTCGTCGAGGAGATGTGCAAGATGCGGGCCTTCACCCGCATGTGGGAACGGATCACCCGCGAGCGGTACGGCATCGCCGACCCCCGTCACCGCCGCTTCCGGTACGGCGTGCAGGTCAACTCGCTGGGGCTGACCGAGGCCCAGCCGGAGAACAACGTGCAGCGCATCGTGCTGGAGATGCTGGCCGTCACCCTCTCCCGGGACGCCCGGGCCCGGGCGGTTCAGCTCCCGGCGTGGAACGAGGCCCTCGGCCTGCCCCGGCCCTGGGACCAGCAGTGGTCGCTGCGCATCCAGCAGGTGCTCGCCGAGGAGAGCGACCTGCTGGAGTACCCCGACCTCTTCGAGGGCTCGAAGGTCGTCGAGGAGAAGGTGGAGGAGCTGGTCACCGCCGCCGGGGAGGAGATGCGGCGCATCGAGGACATGGGCGGCGTCATGGCGGCCGTGGAGTCCGGCTATCTGAAGTCGCAACTGGTCGCCTCGCACGCCCGCCGCCGGGCCCGCATCGAGTCGGGGGAGGAACGGATCGTCGGCGTCAACTGCCACCGCGCCACCGAGCCGAGCCCGCTGACCGCCGACCTCGACACCGCCATCCTGACCGTGGATCCCGCCAACGAGGCCCGGGTGGTCGAGGCCCTGGGCCGGTGGCGCGACGAACGGGACGAGGAGCGGGTCCATCGCGCCCTGGGCGGACTGAAGCGGGCGGCGGCCGGGACGGAGAACCTGATGCCCGCCACGCTGGAGTGCGCCCGGGCCGGCGTGACCACCGGCGAGTGGTCGTGGGCGCTGCGCGAGGTCTTCGGCGAGTACCGGGCCCCCACGGGGGTCTCCGGGGCACCGGTGGCGGTCGCCCCCGAGGAGGGCGGTGAGCTGGCCGGCGTGCGCCGGGCGGTGGAGGAAACGGCCCGGGAGCTGGGAGTGGGGCGGCTGCGCCTGCTGGTCGGCAAGCCCGGCCTGGACGGGCACAGCAACGGCGCCGAGCAGATCGCCGTGCGCGCCCGGGACGCCGGATTCGAGGTGGTGTACCAGGGCATCCGGCTCACCCCCGAACAGATCGTCGCCGCCGCCGTGGCCGAGGACGTGCACTGCGTGGGGCTGTCCATCCTCTCCGGCTCGCACGCCGAACTGGTGCCGGACGTGCTGCGCCGGCTGCGGGAGGCCGGGGCGGTGGACGTCCCGGTGGTGGTGGGCGGCATCATCCCGGCCGCCGACGCCGCCGCCCTGCGGGCCGCCGGAGTGGCCGCCGTCTTCACCCCCAAGGACTTCGGGATCACCGGGATCATCGGCCGTATCGTCGAGGAGATCCGCGGGGCGCACCGACCTGCGTCCCGGGTGCCCGGCTGAGCCCCGCTCCGGAAGGGTCGTACCCGCGGGTCACCCCGCCGGTACGACCCTTCCGGCTCCGCCCCGCACCCGCATCGAGACATCCGGCGACCCGCGCCCCACCCGGGCCGGTCGCCCCGAACGCTGGAGGACAGATGACCGCCGAGCCCACCGGGACCCCGACCGGGACCAACCGGCTGCGGCCCCGCCGCTCCTGCCTGGCCGTGCCCGGCAGCAGCCCCCGCTTCCTGGAGAAGGCCCAGACCCTCCCCGCCGACCAGGTCTTCCTCGACCTGGAGGACGCCTGCGCCCCCCTGGCCAAGGAGGACGCCCGGCACAGCATCGTCAAGGCGCTCAACGAGGGCGACTGGAGCGGGAAGACCCGGGTGGTGCGGATCAACGACTGGACCACCCACTGGACCTATCGGGACGTGGTCACGGTCGTGGAGGGCGCCGGGCAGAACCTGGACTGCCTGATGTTGCCGAAGGTGCAGGACGCCGAACAGGTCGTCGCGCTGGACCTGCTGTTGACTCAGATCGAGAAGACCATGGGCCTGGAGGTCGGCCGGATCGGCATCGAGGCCCAGATCGAGAACGCCCGCGGCCTGGTGAACGTCGACGCCATCGCCGCCGCCTCACCGCGCCTGGAGACCATCATCTTCGGGCCGGCGGACTTCATGGCCTCGATCAACATGAAGTCGCTGGTGGTCGGGGAGCAGCCGCCGGGGTACGGCGCCGACGCCTACCACTACATCCTGATGCGCATCCTGATGGCCGCCCGGGCCAACGACCTCCAGGCGATCGACGGCCCCTACCTGCAGATCCGCAACGTGGACGGGTTCCGCGAGGTCGCCGGACGGGCCGCCGCGCTGGGCTTCGACGGCAAGTGGGTGCTGCACCCGGGACAGATCGACGCCGCGAACGAGATCTACTCGCCCTCGCAGGAGGACTACGACCACGCCGAGCTGATCCTGGACGCCTACGCCTGGTTCACCTCCGAGGAGGGCGGCAAGAAGGGCTCCGCCATGCTCGGTGACGAGATGATCGACGAGGCCAGCCGCAAGATGGCGCTGGTGGTCGCGGGCAAGGGGCGCGCGGCCGGCCTGCGGCGCACCTCGCGGTTCGAGCCGCCCACCGACTGAGCGGCCCCACCGACCGGGTCCCGGGGCGGCGGGTTCGCGGGGAGGCTCCCCGCCGCTCCCGGGGCCCGTCCCCGGCGCCGGCGC
>NZ_VKHT01000642.1 GCF_014141535.1 Streptomyces alkaliphilus
GGCGGACCCGGGGCCGTGGAGTTCCTCATCCGGTCCCCGGCCCACCCGTTCGCCTCCACCGTCCGGAGCCGGCGCGCCTCGAAAGGGGCCACGGGGTCGGCCGGCGGTGCCCCGGAGGAGATGCGGCGCGGGGCGGGGCGCCCGACGCCCCCGCCCCGCGCGGGCCCCGGGCGCCCAACGACATCCCGCCCGGGGACACCGATGCCCCGGAACCCGACGGGTTCCGGGGCACCGGTGTCGCGGACCGGCCGAGCGGTCGGATCACTTCAACTCGAGGTCCCGACGTCGGAGGCCGACCAGCCCCAGCCACAGCAGGCCGGCCGCCAGGGCGGTGAGCACCAGCAGCGGCGTCCACGCCATCTCCCGGGCGGGCAGGCGCGGCACGTGGGTGAAGGGACTGAGGTTGATCAGCCACTGCGGGAAGTCCAGCAGGGTGCCGAGGTACCCCAGCACGAAGGCGCCGACGGGCACCACCCAGGCGACGACGGAGGCCCTCGGCGCCCAGCCGATCAGGACGGCCGTCACGCCGACCGTCATCCACAGCGCCGGCCCGTACGCCAGCGAGGCGCCGAGCACCGAACCCACCAGACCCCCGTCACCGAGGGCGAGCGCGCCGGTGACGCCCAGCACCAGGCCACCGGCGACCAGTGCCGCCGTGCTGCCCAGCAGCGCGACGGCCAGGTGCCCGCCGACCCAGCGGGCCCGGGAGAGACCGGTGGCCAACAGCGACTCGGCCCGCCCCCCGGTCTCCTCGGCGCGGATGCGCAGCGAGGCGAGCACCGCGTACACCGCCGCCACGGTGGAGAGCGGGATCAGCACCATGGACACGAAGCTCTCGGCGAGCGTCGCTCCGCCGAGCTGGGCCAGGGAGTCCTGGATGACGTCGACGTCCCCGAGCATCCCCTCCACCTCGCCGATCACCGACCCGTACATCGCGCCGAGCAGGGCGACGCCGATGGTGAAGCCGATCAGCAGGCCGCGCTGGAGGCGCAGCGCCAGCCCGAAGGGGTGGGCGAGGGCCCCCGACGCCCGGGGCCGGCCGCCCCGGGCGGCCCACAGGCCGGCGCCGACGTCCCGGTGGGTGCTCAGCACGTAGCCGAGGGCGGCCAGGGCGGCGGCCGGCGCGAGGCACAGCAGCAGCGGCCACCACCGGTCCTCCACGAAGACGAAGGTGCGCTGCGCCCAGCCGATGGGGGAGAGCCAGGACAGCCACACGCCGCCGCCCGCGCCGCCCTCGGCGAGGTCGCCGGTGGCGTCACCGGCGGCCCGCAGCGCGTAGGCGGCACCCACGGCGGCCAGCGCCATCCCGGACGCGGCGCGGGTGTGCGCGGTCAGCTGCACGGTGACGGCCGCCGCGCCGGCGAAGACCAGGGCGACGGCGGTGTGCGCCAGTCCGTACAGCAGGGCGCCGGAAGCGGTGGTGCCCTCCATGTCCAGGCCGATGAGGGAGAGCGCCATCAGCAGCCCGACGATGAGGGAGGAGACGGCGGCCGCGGCGAGCGCGGCGGTGAGCTGGGCGTGCCGGCCCAGCACACCGGCGCGCAGCAGCTCCGAGCGTCCGGTCTCCTCCTCGTCGCGCGAGTGCCGGGTCACCGTCAGAACGGCCATCAGCGCGATGAGCACGCCGGTGAAGCCGATCATCTGGTGGGCGAGCATCGAGGCGTAGGTGTAGTCGGTGAGGTACTCGGCGGGGCCCGTGAGGGCCAGTCCGGCCGGCACGGCGGTCGACTCGATCAGCGACTGCCGGGCCGCCTCGTCGGTGTAGGCGCCCTCGAAGGAGGCGGCGCTCATCGCCGTGCCGAGCACCAGGCCGATCGCCCACACCGCCATCCGGACGCGGTCGCGGCGCAGGGCGAAGCGGAGCAGGATGCCGGTGCCGGCGAGGGTCGCGGCCAGGGAGTCGCCGCGCGTCGGAGCGGGTTCCGTGGCCGGCGCGGGGCGGGTGGCGGTCATCGCCCCGCCTCGTTCCCGCCCGTGCCGGCGGCCTCGACGGAGGCCGTGTCCGGCTCGGCCGGCGAGTGGGTGCCGTAGTGCCGGAGCATCAGCTCCTCCAGCGTCGGCGGGTGGCTGACCAGGGACCGCACGCCGAGGTCGGCGAGCCTGCGCACGGTCTCCTCCAGGTGTTCGCCGTCCACGGCGAAGCGCACCCGGCCGTTCTCGAAACGCAGGTCGTGCACGCCGGGCAGGCGGCCGAGCCCCTCGACGGACTCCGTCGGGGCCGCGGTGTCGGCCTCGATGGTGGTGCGGGTGAGGTGGCGCAGTTCACCGAGGGTCCCGGACTGCACGATCTTCCCCAGCCGGATGATGCTCACCCGGTCGCAGAGCTTCTCCACCTGGGCGAGGATGTGGCTGGAGAGCAGGACGGTGACGCCGTCGGCGCGGGCCCGGGCGATCTCCTCCTGGAAGACGACCTCCATCAGCGGGTCGAGGCCGGCGGTCGGCTCGTCCAGCAGGAGCAGGTCCACCCGGGAGGACAGGGCGGCGATCAGGGCGACCTTCTGACGGTTGCCCTTGGAGTAGGAGCGACCCTTCTTGGTGGGGTCGAGGTCGAAGCGTTCGGTGAGTTCGGTCCGACGCTTCTCGTCGATACCACCGCGCAGTCGGGCGAGGAGGTCGATGGCCTCGCCGCCGGTCAGGTTGGGCCACAACTCCACGTCGCCGGGCACGTAGGCGATACGGCGATGGAGGGCGACGGCGTCCCGCCAGGGATCACCGCCCAGGACCCGCGTACTGCCGGAGTCGGCGCGCAGCAGGCCCAGCAGGACCCGGATGGCGGTGGACTTCCCGGCGCCGTTGGGCCCGAGGAAGCCGTGCACCTCCCCGGTACGGACGGTCAGATCGAGCCCGTCCAGGGCGCGGGTGTGGCCGAAGGTCTTGACCAGACCCGAGATGGCGATGGCATCGGTTGCCTCTGTCATGGTTTCGAGTCTACGGTTATTTCATAAATACGTGAAGACTCGAAACGTGTGCGGACGTTGAGGCGGTGTGCGCGGTGGCCCGCGCCGAGCGTCTCGACGCGGGCCACCGCGCACACCGCCTCAACG
>NZ_VKHT01000643.1 GCF_014141535.1 Streptomyces alkaliphilus
GTCCGCTCCCGACCCCCGGGGGTTCCGATGACCCGTTCGCCGTCACTCCCGCCCCCGGTCGGGGGCGCCGCGGCCCTGCTCATCCTCGCCGACGGCCGTTTCCCCGCCGGCGGCCATGCCCACTCCGGTGGTGCCGAGGCCGCCGTGCGCGACGGTCGGCTGACCGACGGGCCCGGGCCCGGGGGCCTGGCCGACTTCTGCCGGGGGCGCCTGCACACCACCGGGCTCGTCGCCGCCGCGCTGGCGGCCTCCGCCGCACTGGGCGGGGACCCCGCCCGGCTGGACGCCGCCGCCGATGCCCGCACCCCCTCCCCGGCGCTCCGGTCGGTCGCCCGCCGGCTGGGGCGCCAACTGCTGCGGGCCGGGCGTGCCGCCTGGCCCGATCCAACCCTCGACGCGGTCGCCGCGCACCACCCCGGTGGGCTGCACCAACCCGTGGTGCTCGGCCTGGTCGCCCGTGCCGCCGGCATGGACCCCCTCGACGCGGCCCGCGCCGCCGCCCACGAGACGGTCTCCGGGCCGGCCGGCGCCGCCGTGCGGCTGATGGGCCCGGACCCGTTGACCGCCACCTCCGTCCTCGCCCGCCTGGCTCCGGAGACGGACGCGGTGGCACTCCGGGCGACGGAGGCCGCGCGCGCCGCCCTCGCCTCCGGTGATCCCGGGGACCTGCCCGCGGTCTGCGGGCCGCTGTCGGAGATCGGGGCCGAGTTCCACGCCCTGTGGCCCACCCGCCTGTTCGCCTCCTGACCCCGTCGACATCCCGACCGCTCGACCCCACCGGAGCCGCCCCGTGCACCTGGAACACCCCGTGACCTTCCCCGAGCGCCACACCGGAGGCGCCGAACCCCTGCTGCCCGACGGCTCCCGCAGGGCCGTGCGCGTCGGCCTGGGGGGACCCGTCGGATCCGGCAAGACCGCCACGGTGGCCGCGCTGTGCCGTGCTCTGCGCGGACGGTGGTCCATCGGCGTGGTCACCAACGACATCTACACCCGCGAGGACGCGGAGTTCCTGCGCCGCGAGGCGGTGCTGTCCCCCGAGCGGATCGTGGCCGTGGAAACCGGTGCCTGCCCGCACACCGCCATCCGGGACGACATCTCGGCGAACCTGGAGGCGGTGGAGGAGTTGGAGGCGCGGGTCGGACCGCTGGACCTGATCCTGGTGGAGTCCGGTGGGGACAACCTCACCGCCACCTTCTCCCGTGGCCTGGTGGACGCCCAGATCTTCGTCATCGATGTCGCGGCCGGGGACGACATCCCCCGCAAGGGCGGTCCCGGTCTGACCGGAGCCGATCTCCTGGTGGTCAACAAGACCGACCTCGCGCCCCACGTCGGGTCGGACCTGGCGGTGATGGCCCGCGACGCGAGGGCCCAACGCGGCGAACTGCCGGTGGCCTTCACCTCCCTGCGCGAGCCCGACGGGGTGCGACCGGTGGCCGATTGGGTCGTCGGCCGGGTGGCGGCCTGGCGGGCGGCGGGGTGAGAGCGGCTTCCGCCTCGCCCCCTCCCGCCACGGGGCCGTCCGCCGTCACCGCCTCGGCACGGATCACCGCCGCCCCCGGCGGGCGCCTGCCCGAACTGCGGGGCGAGGGTCCCCTCGCCGTGCGCCGCACCCGTTCCACCGGATCCCGGGCGAGGGTGTGTCTGGTCGGGGCGATGAGCGCGCCGCTCAACGGCGATCGGCTCGCCCTCACGGTCACCGTGCTGCCCGGGGCGGCTCTCCACGTGGTCTCCGCCGCCGCCTGCGTCGCCCTGCCCGGGGACCGGGACCACAGGGCCGAATACCTGACCGACATCCACGTCGGCGAGGACGCCGAACTGCGGTGGACGCCCGAACCGCTGATCTCCGCGCGCGGCAGCGATCTGTACGTCCGTACCCGGATCCGCCTGGCCCCCGGGGCCCGACTCCACCACCGGGAGGAACACCTGGCCGGACGGGCGGACGAGGAGCCGGGTCGGCTGGTCTCGCGGCTGACCGTCCACCGGGCGGATCGGGTGCTGCTGGATCAGGAGACCCGCCACGGCCCCGAGGAGCCCGGCTGGTGGGGCGGCGCGGTGATGGGCGGGCGACGGGCCGTCGGGCAGATCCTCCTGGTGGATCCGGCGCCCACCGGGAGCCCGGGGGGAGCAGTCGGCCCCACCGCCGCCCCGACGGTGTTCACCGATCCCCCCACCGGCGGGCTCGCCGCCCGGATGGCCCTGGAGGGGCCCGCCGTGCTGATCTCCGCCGTCGCCACCGACGGTCTGGGGGTGCGCCGCCTGCTGGAGCGGGCGGAGCTCCCGAGGGCTTCCACCGGCGACACCCCGGACACCCGACCCGGGCCAACCACCCGAAGGTGAGCCCCGGCTCACCGACCCCGATGTCACCACCGAGGAGAACCGCATGACGGTCGACGAAGCCCGCACCGATACGGCCGGCGCATCGGCCCCCGCACCGCCCCGGTCGGCCGGCGCCCCGCGGATCCTGCGCCCGACCGCCTCGGAGCTCCCGTGGTACCTGGACGGTCTGGCGGCGCTCCTCGCGGACACCGTGGCGGGCGGCGCCTCTCTCGGCTTCCTGTCCGATCTCGACGAGGTCGGGGCCCGTGCCTGGTGGGAGCGTCGGATCCCGGAGGCGGCGGCGGGCGGGCTGTGGTTGTGGATCGCCCGTGACACCGATGGAGGGGTGATCGGCACCATCTCCCTGTACCCGGTCGACAAACCGAACGGGCGCCACCGGGGGGAGATCGCCAAGCTGATGGTCTCCCGCGCGGCCCGACGCGGGGGAGTGGCCCGGGCCCTGCTCACCACGGCCGAGCGGGCCGCGGCGGACGCCGGGCTCACCCTGCTGGTCCTCGACACCGAGACCGGCAGCCCGGCGGAGAACTTCTACCGCGCGGCGGGCTGGACCGAGGTGGGTCGAATACCCGATTACGCCGCCGATCCCGCCGGCCGGCTGCGCCCCACCACCATCTTCCACCGGGACCCACGGGATACCCCACCCGCCGGGGCCGGGCGGGGGTAGTCCGTCGGCCGGGCGCGATCCCGGCGGGCGCCGCCCGTGCGC
>NZ_VKHT01000644.1 GCF_014141535.1 Streptomyces alkaliphilus
GCCCCCGGGACCCCGCCCCCGGTCGCGCTCACCGCGCCGGCCGGCGCGTTCCGTTCACGGTTGCCGCTGTCATGTGCGAGGTCATGCCGAAGTGGCCAGGAGCGGTTCGGCGGCCTCCCGGAGTTCCTTGACCGAGGGGTCGTCCCGGTAGGGCTCGAGCCGGTCGAGCAGGGCCCGGACGTAGTCGGTGGTGCGGGCGGAGGAGATGCGCCCCGCCACCCGCAGCGCGCGGTTGCCCGCGTCGCACGCGGCGTCCAGGTTCCCGGCCTCCAACTCGGCGAACGCCTTGACCACCAGGCGCAGGCCGTGCGAGCGGGCGAAGTCCTCGGTGGGCTCGGAGAGCGCCTCCTCGTTGAAGCGGCGGGCCTGATGGGGGATGCGCAGGTCGGTGTAGCACTCGGCGGCGTCGGCGGCGAGCCGGTCGTAGGCGTAGAAGTCCAGCCAACCCGGGTCGGGATCGCTGTCCCGGGAGCGCTGCAGGCCGCTCTCGGCGGCGGCGATGGCGGTACCGCAGGCGGCGGCCTCGCCCGCCTTGGCCAGTGCCCGGGCCTCCACGAGGTGGAAGAAGCTCATGGTCTTCGGGGTGGCCAGCGAGCGGTTGCGCTCCAGCGCGGCCTGCGCCAGGTCCACACCCTCGTCGGCGAAGCCCCGGTAGGTGGCCTGGAGGGACATCGAGGCCAGCACGTACCCGCCCAGCGGCACGTCGGCCGCCGCCCGGGCCAGGCGCAGCGCCTGGATGTAGTAGCGCTGGGCGGCCTCCTGTTGCCCGGTGTCGAAGGCCATCCACCCGGCCAACCGGGTGAGTTCGGCGGTGGCGCGGAACAGTGAGCGGCCCACCTCGTCGCTGTATCGCCCCAGCAGCAGGGGCGCGGCGTCGGAGCGCAGACACTCCGCCACCATGGCCGAACGCCAGTCCCCGCCGCCGTACTTGGAGTCCCAGCGGCGGGCCTCCTCGGCGGCCTCGCGGAGCTTGGAGACATCGCTGTGGCCGACCCGACCGATTCGGCCGGCCGGGCCGGGACCGACGAGGCCGCGTGCCGCGGGGGCCGGGCCCCGGGCGCGGCCCCCGCCCTCCCCGTTCGCGCCGCCCGCCGACCCGTGGGATCCGTTCTGCCCGTTCTGCCCCTTCGCCGGACCGCCCCCGGTCGGGGGCCCGGCGGGCGCCGCGTCACCGCCGGCGCGCCGGGGCCGGCCGCCCTCGTCGGCGGGTTCGCGTCCCACCGCCGGGTCGGCCGGGGTTATCAGCCAGCGGGCGGCGGGCGTGGCGTACGCGCTGACCGCGAAGGACCCCGCCAGGGACTGCCATATGCCGCGCCCCGAGCCGCTGTCCAGGCGGTACAGTTCGGTGGCGCCGCGCACGGCGGTCTCCACGTCGCGGGGGAAGGCCAACCCCACCTCGGGCGCGGGATCGGTGTCGGCGAGGCCGATCTCGTGCAGGTGCACCGGCCGGCCCAGCTTGCTGCTGATGGCGGCGGCGATCAGGTGTGGTGCCGCTCCCTGGGGCACCATGCCCTTGGTGACCCACCGGGCCACCGAGGTCTTGTCGTAACGCAGCGTCAGGCCGCGTTGCGCGCCGAGGTCGTTGACCCGGCGGGCCAGCCCGGCGTTGCTCATGCCGGCGAGAGCGAGGACGGCTCCCAGCTTCTCGTTCGGTCCGCGTGACTCCCTGGACATGCGCGCACCCCTGACACACCCATCGGTGGCCCCGCGTCGGGCACGGGACGCTCCCCAATATTCCGCCAACCCAGCGTAGTTCGGTGCCTTCTGACCGTTAAGGGGCTTGTACGGGGATGGCCGGTCCTCGTCCCCGGGGCTTCGTCCCCCGGGGGCGTGCCGGGCCCCGGTTCGCGAGCCGGGCGCGTCCGGTTCCGCTCGAACGTCCCGGCGTGACGCGAGTGTCCGACCGTGAGCCGGGGACCGGTGGGAACGTGCTCCCGTCGTGTGGCCGTGCGCCCGTCCGTGCGCTCTTAGCAGGAGCGACCCACGGGGTTTGGATGATTCCGCGTGGGTCGGTCCGCCGCGCTCCGGGCGTCCGGTGGGCCGGGGAGCCGTCGTTCTCATCCCCGCGGACGGCGGTTCGGGCCCGGGAGACGTGGGACGTCTCCCGGGCCACGACATCCCGGGTGCCCCTCCCGCCCCGGGCGTCCGAGGCCGACTCCGAACGGAGTTTGGCCGAAAACAGCCGGTTTTCCGCGCGTCGTCCGCGGACCGGCCGCATCGCCCTGCCCTTCTGCGGTTTCCCCTCCAATACACCGTTGCCGCGCTTCCCGTGGCAGCATGGGCACACCACACCCTTCGAGCGCCCGTGACCTGCGGGCTCGACAACTCAAGCGGGGGGAGGCGGCCATGCGGTGGTTGGTGGGGTGGTGCGGCGCCTCGGCGACGGCGCTCGGCGAGGTGAGGCCCCTCGGCGCCCAACTCATCTGGGACGGCCCCGACCCGCTCTGGGCTGTGGGCGACTGGCGGTTGGACGAGATCCGCCTGGTGCACGCCGACGGTGACACCCACCTGGCCGTCTTCGGCTACTGCGGCGCCACGGACGCCCAGTTGCGCAACGCGCTGATCTCGGCCCGCGCCGGCGCCCTGCGTCAACTCACCACGTGGCCCGGCGGATACACGGCGGTCGCCCGCTTCGGCCGGCGCACCGCCATCCCCTCCGACCTCGCCGGCGCACGCCCCGTCTTCCACACCCGGTGGGCCGGCGGAACCGCCTACGCCACCGCCGCCCTCCCCCTCGCCGATCTCACCGAGGCCCAACTCGACGTCAACCAACTCGGCGCCCAACTCGCCTGCCCCGAGACCCCCGAGGCCCTGGGCAGCGGCACCCCCTACGTCGGCGTGCACCGGGTGGCACCCGGCCACGCGCTGGTGCTGCGAGAGGGCGGCAGCCGCGACACCGTCGACTACGAACCCTCCCTGCCCACGGTCGTCGCCGCGCCCCCGGTCGAACGGGAGGCAGCCATAGCCGGCATCCGCGACGCACTGGTGGAGGCCGTCCGCACCCGCCTGGCCGCCCCCCGGCACGCCGGCGTGCC
>NZ_VKHT01000645.1 GCF_014141535.1 Streptomyces alkaliphilus
GGTTCGGGGTGCGCGCGGAGCGACCGGCACCGGTCGGAGCGGCCCGGGGGACGCCCTCCTCGGCGGCGGGGCCGGTGGTGTCGGTCGGGTCGGCGTTTCCGGCCTCCCCCGTCGCGGAGGCGATCGTCGGCGCGGCGGACCGGGCCGAACGGGCCGGTCCCTCGAGCCCCTCCACCGCCCCGACCGCGCCCGCGCTGCGGGCCGGATCGGCCGGGACGGACCGGTGCGCGTCCGACACGGCGGCGGGGTCCCCGGGCATCCCGGTGCCCCGGGCGTCCCCGGACGTGTCGGGCTCGTCCGAGGTGTCGGGTTCGTCGGTCTCCTCGAAGAGGTCCCCGCGCACGCCGGTGCCGGAGCCGGCCGGCGGCATCGGGGGAAGGACCGGGGGGATGTCCGGCAGCGCCCGGGCCACGGCCCGGGCCAGGGCGCCGGCGGCGGTCAGCAGGGGGGTGCCGGTCACCACCAGTTGGCCGTGCCGGTCGATCAGCAGGAGCCGGACGTGACCCCGCCCCGGGGAACCCAGCAGGAAGCGCGGGGCGTCGGGACGACGGACGGGCTCGGCGAACTCGGCCGGCAACGGGTCGGGCGCGTGCGGGGCGACCAGCACGGGACCGTATCCCCGCTCCGGCCCGGTGTCGCGAACGATCCGGTACGCGTCGCGCACCGGGGCCCCGGGGTACCCGGGGTGCACGCCCTCGGAGACGGTGACCAGTCCGGGGGGGAGGCGGGCCTCCAACTGCGCGGCGAGGGCCCGCAACAGCACCGCCCGGTTGCGGACGTCACCGTCCAGGCCGATCACCGGCGGGCCGCCACCGGAGTCGAGGAAGGCGCAGCCGCCGTCGCCCCCGTCCCGGCCGACGCAGACCGGTACCGGGCGGTACTCCCTTGCCTCCTCGTCGGTCGGCACCATCGGCAGGTCCTGCCGGGGGATCATCCACAGCCCGGGGACGTCCTCCCCGTCCCGGTCGACACCGGGTTCCCAGGGCGCCGGCGGCGCCGGCGTCGAGTCGGCCGTGCCGGCGAGGCGCACCATCACCAGGTCACGGGTGACCGTCGCGGCCCAGGGGCGGGCGGGCGCGCACAGCGGCCGGGCCGTGGCCATCGCACGCTCGGCGTCGCGCCAGGTCAGCGGGGAGCGCAGGGCCCGGGTCAGGTACCGCAGGTCCCGCCGGTGGCGGTACCAGTTGCGCACCGGGGCGGCGAAGGCGTGGCGGGTGACGGCCATTTCGCGGGCCACCCTCGCGCGGGCGGCGGACCAACCGCCCATGCGCATCGCGATCGCCCTGATCACCAGGAAGAGGACGAGCAGGGTTCCGATGACACCGCAGATCCGGAAGATGGTGTCGCGGTGCTCGGAGAAGAAGGCGATCGGGTCGACGTTCCTCATGCGACGGCCGACTCCCCGCGCCTCGGGGAAGGGACCAACTCGCGGCGCAGGGCCATCAGCGCGTAGTGGGTGCGGGACTTGACGGTGCCCGGGGGGATACCGATGGCACGGGCCGCCTCGGCGCCGGTGCGGTCGCGCAGGTGCACCTCGACCAGCACCTCCCGGTGGGCGGGGGAGAGCCGGGCCAGCGCGTGGCGCACCACCTGGCGGTCCACCACCGTGTCGGCGACGTCGGAGCCGGTGGCCGGGGGCAGCAGTTCGTCGGGCACGACCCCCACCGGGACCGCCCGGTCGCGCCGATGGGCGTCGATCACCAGGTTGCGGGCCACCCGGTGGAGCCAGGCGACCAGCCGCTCCTCCTCGGCGGGATTCTCCTCGTCGCCGAGCTCGACGAAGATCCAGGCGCGCAGCAGCGTCTCCTGCACGATGTCCTCGGCCCGGTGGGGGTCGCCGGCGGTCAGCCGGACGATGTGGCGCAGCAGCCGCTCGCGGTGAAGCAGCAGAAGGGCGGCCAGGCGCCGACCCTGCCGCCCCCGGGCGGCGGGGAGCGGGTTCCGCCGAGCCCCGGCGCACGCCGGCACCGGGGGGGCTGGAGCGGAAGACGGGCACATGGTGGAGGCTCCATCCTCGACACGGACACGGAGAGGAAGGGGGCCACCCGTTTCGTGGATGATCCCCGGGAGGAGGAGCGCACCCCTCCGGGGCGCGTCCGCGGACATTGTTCTCCCGGGGGCAGGAAAAAATCCAGTAATAACCTCAAGCAAAGCTCAGAATCGGGACGATATTATCGCCGGCCGGACACCCCGATGGCCCATCGGCCGTTCCTCGGCTTTCCCGGAGGCCGGGAAGAGGGGAGGCGAAGGGGGTCGGGGCATATGCGAAACGGGCCGGATGCGGGCGAAATGTCTGCCCGAACGGGCCCGAGGTGGTTCGGGGTTCGGGGGCGGGGCGGTCATTCCGTTTTCGGGGCGCGAGCGTGAATTCCGGGTTAATTGACCCGGCGGAGGCGCCCCGGGAGCCGGGGATTGCCGGAGGTGCTTTGGCTTCCTGCAATTCCGGGACCGGGGCGTCGCCGGCGTGTTTATCCCATCACCGGACGGTCCGCCGCGGGGACGGGTATCTCCCGCGGCGGCGGGACCACCACGGTCTCCCCGCAATGGAAGGCCGGCAGCATCGGACCGGCGGTGACGCACACCCGGACCTCCACCCGGCGAATCGCGCCCTCACCCCCCGGATCGGTGTCGGCGAGGGAGAAGCGGTACCGCCGCTCGGGACCCTCCTCGGGGTCGAGCCCCACCATGCGGTAGTCCACCGGGCGGCGACTGTCGGGGCCGTAGGCGACGAACTCGGCGAAGACCCGGCCCTCGTCCCGGCACACCCGGTCGGCGCGCCGTTCGGCGAGCACGCCGGTGACGTCCACGCCGGGCGGCCGGCCGATGGGGTCGACGCTCCACACCATCTCGCCGCGGGTCACGGCGTGCAGGCACTCGGTGCGGTGCTCAGCGGCGAAGGTCGTGACGGCGGCTTCCGGCGCGGACCCGTCGGAGGGCGCGAACGCCTGGGCGGAGCTGGGCTGCGCGGCGGCACCGGGGGCCAGGGCGCCGACGACCAGACCGGCGAGGGCGACGCCTGCGGCCCAGAGG
>NZ_VKHT01000646.1 GCF_014141535.1 Streptomyces alkaliphilus
GCATCGGACGGGGCCGAGGACCGGCGGGAGGACGGGGGGGAGGCCGAGCGGGAAAGGAATGCCCCCGAGGAGACATCCCGGGAGGCGTTCGGGGCGAAGGACGGGGAGCCCGGCGCGGCGCCCTCCGGCGACGGGCACGCGACATCGGTCCCCGGAGGGGAGGAGGAGCCCGGGACGCCTCCCGCCGGGGAGCCGGAGGCGGAGGGTCATCCGCCGGGCCCCGGCTCCTGCGGGGACGTCCCCGGGGCCACGGAGTCCGAGTCGGCGGCGGACACCCCGCCCATCGCCTCCGTGTTTTCCGCCGCGCCCGCCGCGCCCGGGGCGGAGCCGTCCTCCGGGGCGCCCGGACCCGACGCCGGATCCGTCCCGGCGGAGGGGGCCGGCGAGCCGCCCTCCGGTGGATCCGCCGCCGCCCCGCCCGCCACGGATCCTCCCGATGACGGGAGTTCGACGGAGGACGAGGTGTTCGTCGCGAGCCTGGACGCGGCGGCCTCCATCGCCACGGCCCGCCTGATCTGCCACCGGGACACCTGGCAGTTCCTCCTCGACCACACCGTCCGCCACCCGCACTTCCGGGTGCCGGACCGCGTCACCGACCTCGCCGGCGGTCGAACCGAGGCGTTCCTCTCCGGACGCTCACTGCTCGCCGTCCTGGTGACCACGCGCGACCTCCACCGGGAGGGGGCGGCGGACCCCGTGGGCCGGGCCCTCGCGGGCACCGTGCACAAACGTGCCCGGCAGGCCGTGGCCGATACCGGACCCGGGGCGCCGGGGGCCTACACCGGCCGGGGGGACGAGGGGAACCCCGAGGTCACCACCATCGTGCTCGACGACCGCCCGGTACCCGCGGGGAGCTGACGCGACCTCCCGCTCGCGCACGGCGGCCTCCGCGCCCCGGACGGGTGATCGCCGTGCGCGAGGACCGGACCCCGGCCGGGCCGACGGCGGTCCCCGGGGTCACGGGTCCGGACGGGCGGAGCCCCGGGCCACCGCGGAAGGCGGACCCGGCGACCGGGTGACCTTCGGCCCGTGCGCGGGTTCCCCGAGGGAACATGATCATCGGGAAGAGAGGATGACCCCACCACCCATTTCGGGAACAGAGGAAGGGGCATCCCATGCACGACAGGTTCACCGACAAGGTCGTCCTCATCACCGGTGGCGCCGCCGGGCTCGGTCGCGCGGCGGCCGTCCGGGTCGCCCGGGAGGGCGCCGAGCCGGTCCTGGTCGACGTCAGTGAGGCCGGGCTGGCCGAGGCCGCCGCCGAGATCGAGGAGGCGGCGCCCGGTACCGAGGTGCTGACCATCGTCGCCGACGTCTCCTCCGAGGAGGACACCCGGCGCTACGTCACCGAGACGAGGAACGCGTACGGTCGCATCGACTGCTTCTTCAACAACGCCGGGATCGAGGGGCGCCAGAACCTCACCGAGAACTACGGCGCCACCGAGTTCGAGCGCGTCCTGGCGATCAACCTGCGCGGCGTCTTCCTGGGCCTGGAACAGGTATTGGGTGTGATGCGCGAGCAGGGACACGGCCGGATCGTGAACACCGCCTCGGTGGGGGGCATCCGGGGCGTCGGCAACCAGTCCGGCTACGCCGCCGCCAAGCACGGCGTCGTCGGGCTGACCCGCAACTCCGGCGTGGAGTACGGGGAGTACGGCATCACCGTCAACGCCATCGCGCCCGGCGCCGTCATGACGGCGATGGTCGAGGGGTCGCTGAAGCAGATCGACGAGGAGAACTGGGAGGAGGTCGGGCGGCAGTTCGTCTCGCTCAACCCGAGCAAGCGCTTCGGCCGTCCCGAGGAGGTCGCCCACCTGGTGGCCTTCCTGCTGTCGGACGAGGCGTCCTTCATCAACGCCACCACCATCGCCATCGACGGCGGTCAGTCGGAGAAGTACTGACCCCCGGAGGGTCCGCCGAGCCGCTCGGACACCGCCGCTCGGATCCGCCGCTCCGACGCCGGGCCCGCCCGCCGGTCCCGGTGTCGGGGGCCCGCGCTAGAGTCGTCGCCCACATCCGGCCGGACGTCCCGGCCGGGCCGGCCGCGGGGACAGGGACGGGAACGGGGACGACGGGAACATGGACGGCGAGCACGAGGACCGGGGGACCGGGGGGATCCGGCAGCCCGGCTACGAGGTTCTCGAGGTGCTGGGCCGGGGCGGCTTCGCCACCGTGCACCGGGCCCGTCAGCTCTCCATGGACCGCGAGGTCGCGCTGCGGATCGACGGCCGCCGGCTCCTCTCGGAGCGGGACCGCAAGCGTTTCCTGCGCGAGGTCACCGCCGCCGGGCGGCTCTCGGACCATCCGAACGTGGTGGCCGTCCACGACGCCGGGGTGCGGGAGGACGGGCACCCCTACCTGGTGCTGGAGTTGTGTCCCGGCGGTTCGCTGGCCGACCGGCTCTCCCGCACCGGCCCGCTGCCCCTCGCGGAGGCCCGCGACATCGGCGTCGCCCTCGCCGACGCCCTGGCCGCCGCCCACGCGGCCGGGGTGCTGCACCGGGACATCAAGCCCGGCAACGTCATGATCAACCGTTACGGCGGGGTCGCCCTCACCGACTTCGGCCTCGCGGCCCTGCCCCGGCCCGGCCACGACCTGTCGGTCACCCGGGAGGCCCTGACCCCGGCGTACGCGCCGCCGGAGGCGTTCCGGCTGGCCGAGCCATCCGCCGCCGGGGACGTGTACTCACTCGCCGCCACCGTGCACGCCCTGCTGTGCGGCAGGCCGCCGCACTTCCCGGAGGACGGCGGCGAGCCGAGCCTGGCCGAGATCATCTTCCGTCAGACCCAACCGCTGTCCGACCTGCCGGGGGTACCGGCCGACCTGATGGCGGTCCTGCGCCGGGCCCTGGCCGCGGACCCGGCCGAACGGACCTTCGACGCGGCGCAGTTCCGCGACGCGCTGGCCGCCGTGGACCCCGGTGCCCGGACCCGGCCCGGGACAGTACGCGCCCGGCCCCGCCGGGCCCCCGTCTCCCGTGACCCCCGCCGGCGGGGGCGCCGGGGCCGTCACGGAACCCGAGC
>NZ_VKHT01000647.1 GCF_014141535.1 Streptomyces alkaliphilus
CCGTACCTCGGCCCCGGCTCCGACCACGACGCGGAGGAGTTCACCGGCGTCGACCTCTCCGGCGAGGACGGCGGCGGCGCCGCCTTCCTGGAATGCCTGCTGCGCGACTGCGTCCTGGACGAGACCCGGCTGCGCGGCGCCCGTCTGGTCGACTCCCTGCTGGAGAACGTGCGCGGCCTGGGCGTCGGCTTCGCGGAGGGCGCCCTGCGCGACGTGGAGTGGCGCGACGCCCGCCTCGGCGGCGCGCAGTTCTTCGGGGCCGAACTCAACCGGGTGGTGTTCCGGGGCGGGAAGATCGACTACGCCAACTTCCGGCAGGCCGGCCTCACCGACGTCGCCTTCGTCAACTGCGTGCTGGTCGAGCCCGACTTCGGCGGGGCCAAGCTGGAGCGGGTCTCCTTCGAGGGCTGCGAGGTGCGCGGCGCGGACCTCTCGGCCGTGCGGATGACGGACGTGGACCTGCGCGGGGTCACCGGCCTGGAGATCGCGCGCGGCGTGGAAGCCCTCGCCGGGGCGATCGTCACCCCGACCCAGCTCCTCGACCTCGCGCCCGTCCTCGCCGCCCACCTGGGGTTGCGCGTCGAGCCCTGACGGCCCCGGGCCGCCGGCCCCGGGGACCCGGGCGGGGGCCGGTCGCCCCGGGCGGCGCCGGGATCGGCGGCCCGAACCCTCGGGGAGCGAGTGGTCGGAGGGGCGGGCGATCGCCGGGGCGCCGGCCGGGGACGGGGTGCGCCCGACGCCCCGTCCGCACCGGGAGGCGCCCGGGACCGGGCCGGAGTCCCTCACCGGCCGGTGTCGGCCCCGGCCGGGGTATCCGACCCGGGCGGCCCGACGTGCTCAGACCCGGGGGAAGCGTGCCCGCAGGTCCCACACCACGGGGTTGTCGGCCAGCTCCTCGTGCATGTCGGCGAGGTCCGCCAGCAGGTCGTGCAGGAAGTCCCGCGCCTCGCGGCGCAGCTCGGAGTGGAGCACCGAGAGCGTCGGCTGATCCGCCGAGGGGTGCTCGGGCGCGATCTCCACGTGCCCGAACCGCCGCACGAACAACCACACGTCCGCCGACTCCGGGAAGTCCAGCGCGGCCCGCTGCGGCTTGGCCGCCCGACTCCCCATCGGGTCCCGGTCCAAGCGCTCGGCGATGTCGCACAGCGCCCACGCGAAGTCCAGCACCGGCACCCAGCCGCGCGCGGTCGCCAACTCCTCGTCCCGCTCGGTGTCGGCCAGGTACACGTCCCCGGAGAACAGGTCGTGGCGCAGCGCCTTCACATCCGCCCGCCGGTAGTCGGTCTGCGGCGGGTCGGGGTAGCGGGAGGAGAGCGCGTAACCGATGTCGAGCATCCCCCGATGCTCCCACGCCGCACCGGGCCCACCGGTCGGGGCGTGGGACGGTGATGAGGGCGGTGAGATGGGGGAGCCGTCACCCGTCCGCATGGATTTCACGCCGCCGGTCGCCCGTTCCTCACCCCGGGGCGGGCGGCGACGGGAGAGTGTTCCCGTGACGAGTGGAACACGGCGATACGACGCGACCACTGAGCCGGAGGACTTCGAGGAGCGGAACGCCGGCGTGCCGGAGGGGTGGCGGGTGGAACTGATCGACGGCGAGACGCACGTCTCCCCGCCGCCCGACGGTTGCCACGGCGAGACCGTGGCCGAGGTGGCGCGTGGGATCACGCTCGGCGCCGTGGACACCCGGTTGCGGGTGTACACCGGCGTCGGCCTGCGGATCCCGGGGCGGGGGCGGCCCGATCGCTTCATCCCCGATGTGGTGGTGGCTCCCAAGGGCAGCTTCGCGACCTCGGCCGAGTACCACGCCCCCGACGCGGTGGTACTGGTCGGAGAAGTCACTTCGTCCTCCACCGCTGATCGGGACCGGGGTCCGAAGCGGCGTGGTTACGCCCGTGCCGGAACTCCGGCGTACCTACTGGTGGACCTGACGACGGCCGAGACCATCCTGCTCAGCGAACCGGTGGGTGATGAGTACCGAACCCACCGACGAGTCCCCCTTGCCGCCTCCCTGCGCCTTCCTCCACCCCTCGACTTCACTCTCGACACCGCCGACTTCTGAGCACAGGTGGATTCTCCTCGCTCCCGGCCAACGAGGGCTCCGCAGGGTCTGTGTGCTGAGTACCGACTCCCCGTGTCCTGCCTCACGCTTTCGTGACCTGCGTCGTCGTGTGTCGTCCGGCTCTCCCGCCGGCGCGTTCAACGGAGCTCCACGACAGGGAAGTCGTACGTCCCGGTGGGTGGTAATGGTGCCGCCCCGGTGGAGGGGAACGCCGGGGCGTGTACACCGACGACGGTGTCCCGGGTGGGCGCGTACAAACCTTCCGGGAGCCGCCGATGCCACGCGGGATCGCTCGGGGTTTCGGGTGACGGAAAGCCGGCGTGTTCGATTCTTCCGGCACGTGAGACGGGGGCTCGAATTTTTCCGGTAGCGCGCGTTCCGTGTTTTTCTGGTCACGGAGGGGAATGACTCACCGGGAATCACCCGGCAGGGTGAGGAAGGTTGGCGGGGAGCGAAAGTGAAGGAAAATCAGATCATCTCGGAATGGTGCTGTGAGGTCGTGCGCGGCCGGGTGCGGGGAGCCGTTTCCCCGTGTGTCTCCCGGGGGCGGTGCCGATGAGGGCGGGCGCGTTCCGGTGCGAGGTGATCGCCCGATGCCTGGAGTCGCAGGGCGAGTGGGTGCTCGCGAGTCGTTCGGTCGGTTCCCCGCGCCTGGCGTTGCGATGGTTGCAGGAGTGGGCCGGGCGGCTGGCCGAGACCCCGGGCTCGGAGGAGGGTGAGACCTCCCCCTCCTCACTGCACGGCTGGCCGGCCGACCGCCGGCACCGGGAGCGCCGGGCGGCGCTGCTGGCCGCCGGGCGGCCCGTGCGGTTCCTCGTGGACGTGGTGGACCGGATGGGCGGCGGGGGCGGCACGGTGGCCGTTCGCTACACGCTCTCCTGCCGCCCGATCCTGCCCGCCCGGTCGCTGCGGCCGATGCCGGCGGAGTTCCCGGAGGCCGTGTAGGGGCGGGGAGGGGG
>NZ_VKHT01000648.1 GCF_014141535.1 Streptomyces alkaliphilus
CTCCAGCAGCTCGGGGGAGGCGGGGGCACCGGCCATGGCGGCGGCGAACCCGCCGCCGGCGCCGGGCGAGGGGACGGCGGCGCCCGGTGACAGCCCGGGCCGCTCACCCTCCGGGGTGCCGGTGGTCCGGTCGTCGGGGCGGCGCCACAGCTCGGCGGTGACACCGGTCGGGGCGGGTTCCCGATACGTCACCCCGGCGGCCCCGGTCCCGGCCTCGGACTCCGCGAGCCCGGCGGGATCCCGTTCGGTGCCGGCGAGGCTCTCGGGGTCGGCGATCAGCGCCCGGTACAGCGGGCAGCGCTCCTCCAACTCCTCACGGGTGCCGACGTCCACCAACCGTCCGGCGTCCAGGACCGCTATGCGGTCGGCGAGCAGGAGGGTGGAGCGGCGGTGGGCGATGAGGATGGTGGTGCGTCCGGCCATCACCTCGTTCAGCGCCTCGTGGATCTCGTGCTCCACCCGGGCGTCCACCGCCGAGGTGGCGTCGTCCAGGATCAACAGCCGGGGATCGGAGAGCACGGCACGGGCCAGGGCGATGCGCTGGCGCTGGCCGCCGGAGAGGGTCAGGCCCTGCTCCCCGACGACGGTGTCCCAACCGTCGGGGAGGGCGCGGATGAAGCCGTCGGCACGGGCGACCCGGGCGGCGGCGCGCAGTTCGGCGTCGGTCGCGTCGGGGCGGGCGTAGGCGACGTTGGCGCGCAGGGTGTCGGAGAACAGGAAGGGGTTCTCCGGGACCAGGCCGATGGCGTCGCGCAGCGAGGCGAGGGTCAGCTCGCGCAGGTCGTGGCCGCCGACCCGGACGGAGCCTGTATCGGGATCGTAGAAGCGCGGGAGGAGCTGGGCGATGGTCGACTTGCCGCTGCCGGAGGTGCCCACCACCGCCAGGGTCTCCCCCGGTTCCACGCGCAGGGTCAGCTCGCGCAGCGCGGGCGGCCCGGGCCGATCGGCGCCCTCGGCGCGGTAGCCGAAGGTGACCGCGTCCAGTTCGACGGAGGCCGGGGCGTCGGCCGGGAGCGGCCGGGCGTCGGGGCGCTCGGCGATCTCGGGGCGGGCGTCGATCAGCTCCAGGACGCGCTCCACACCGGCGCGGGCCTGCTGACCCACGGTGAGGATGACGGTGAGCATGCGCACGGGCCCCACCAGCATGGCCAGGTAGGTGGAGAAGGCGACGAAGGTGCCCAGGGTGATGTCACCGCGCACCGCGAGCCAGCCGCCGACGGCGAGCATCGCGACCTGGCCGAGGGAGGGCACCACCTGCAGGGCGGGGGTGTAGCGGGCGTTGAGCCGGACGGTGCGCATCCGTCCGGCGAACAGCCGGCGACCGGCCTCGCGCAGCTTGTGGTCCTCCTGCTCCTCCTGCCCGAAGCCCTTGACGACACGGACGCCGCCGACCGCGCCGTCCACGACGCCGGCGACCTCACCGGCCCGCCCCTGGGCCCACCAGGTGGCGGGGAACAGCCGCAGCCGGCTGCGGCGGGCGATCCACCACAGGGCGGGGGCCACCGCGAGGGCGATCAGGGTCAGGGCCGGGGAGAGCGCGACCATGACGATCAGCGAGACCAGGAACAGCATGAAGTTGCCGATGGTCATCGGCAGCATGAACAGCAGCCCCTGGATGAGCTGGAGGTCGCTGGTGGCGCGGCCGACGACCTGTCCGGTGCTCAACTCGTCCTGCCGGCGCCCGTCCAACCGCATGATCGAGCCGAACATGGCGGTGCGCAGATCGTGCTGGACGTCCAGGCCGAGCCGGCCGCCGTAATAGCGGCGCAGGAAGGTGAGGACGTAGACGACGCAGGCGGCGGCGAGCAGCAGTCCGATCCAGCCGGCGAGGCCGGGACCGTCGCCGACGATCACGTCGTCGATGATCACCTTGATGATCAGCGGCAGGAGGGCCATGACGCCCATGCCGGCGAGGGAGGCGATCAGGGAGATCAGCACGTTGCGCCGGTGGACCCAGCAGTAGCCGGAGAGCCGGCGTATCCAGCCGGGCGCGGGGGTCGGGTCGTCGGGCCCCTCGTCGAGGGCGGGACCGCCGACGGGGTCGGCGGGGGACGCGCCGGTGCCGATGGCGGCCCCCGGCGGCGCCGTGGCCGCCCCCCCGGCCGGGTCCGGAGCGTGCCCGGTACCGCGTTCCCGTTCCTCGTGCCCGCCTGCCGTCACGCCAGGTCCTCCGTCGTGGTCGTCCGGTCGTGGTCGTCCGGTCGTCGTCGATCGCTCCGTGCCGATCGCTCCGAGCGGATCACTCCGCAGCCGAGAACGCCCCGCAGTCCTCATTTCATCCCGGGGGCGGGATCGGGATGCGGCCGATGGGGCCGGTGGCGAATGAGGTGCGTCACGGGATCGGGCCGGCCACGGGCGCCGCCCGGGATCCCTCCGGGCGATCACCGGGGTCTCGTCGCCCGCACCACCGTGCGCTGCCGCGACCCGGGGGTGCGGAGGGGAGGCCGGGGCGCTCAACCGGCGTCGGTCGGGCGCCCCGCGCAGGTCACCTCGAGCCGGCCGCCGCCCGGAGCGGTGAAGTACCACACCGATCGGCCGCCCGACCCGGGACGGTCGTGGGGGTTGTGGCCGCCACCGTCCGGAACCAGGGAGAGCCCCTCCGTGAGGAGCGCACGGACGGCGGTCATCCCGCCCTCACCCGGACGGGTGATGCGGATGGCGAGGTGATCCTCGTTGCGTTCCCGTCGTTCGACCGACGCGACAAGGTCGTCCGGCGTCGGCCGGGGGAAGACGAAGACCTCCACGCCCCGGCGTTCGTCCCCCGGCGGACCGGTCCACGCCGTGACGATCGACACCTCACGGTCCTCCTCGGCCAACCCGTGGCGGCGCGCCAGTCGCTCCCGCACCACCACGCTCGGCACCGGGGCGCGCACCTCGAAGCCGCACCGGCCCAGCACCTCCGCCACCTCGTCCGGATGGTCGGGGAAGAGGAGCGTCCCCGCGTGGTCGAAGGCGCATCGCGAGGCCAACGCCTCCACCACCGCCGGGTCAGCCTCCCCCCGGGCCGCATCCCCCCGGAC
>NZ_VKHT01000649.1 GCF_014141535.1 Streptomyces alkaliphilus
GTGCCACCGGTCCCCGGGTGGTCGTGGCTGGTCACCGGTGGGCTCCGAAGGTGAGGCGGATGTTGTCGATCAGGCGGGTCGAACCGACCCGGGCGGCGATCGCCAGGATCGCCTCGCCGACGTGGTCGGCGGGCACCTCGCGGAAGTCCCGGGGGTCGACCAGCGCCAGGTAGTCGGGGTACAGCGGGGGTTCCGCGTTCCGTGCCTCGTCCAGTACCGCGCGGGCCGCCGCCAGCGCGGAGGCCGGCGAGGCGAGGGCCCCGACCGGGTCGCCCGCCAGCGCGACGGCGTGCGCGTCCGCGGAGGCCCGGGACTCGTGGAGGGCGGCCAGTGCCAGGGCCCGGCGCTCGTCGGTGGGCGCCACCAGTGCGCGGGCGCGCAGCACCGCCTCGGCGGCGAGCCGGTCCCGGGCGGCGAACAGCGCCCGGGAGAGGGCCAGCGCCGTGACGCGCTCGTCGGCGTCCAGGTAGCGGTTGCGGCTGGAGAGCGCGAGCCCGTCCTCCTCCCGGACGGTGGGCACGCCGACGATCTCCACCGGGAAGTTCAGGTCCCGCACCATACGGCGGATCAGGGCGAGCTGCTGGGCGTCCTTCTCCCCGTACAGGGCGAGGTCCGGGCGGGTGAGGTGCAGGAGCTTGGCGACGACGGTGAGCATCCCGTCGAAGTGACCGGGGCGGGAGACGCCCTCCAGGACCTCGCCCATCGGCCCGGCGGCGATCCGCACCAGCGGCTCACCGCCGGGATAGACCTCGGCGGCGGTCGGCGCGAAGAGCAGGTCGGCGCCGGCCCGGGCCGCGACGGCGGTGTCCGCGTCGAGGGTGCGGGGGTAGCGGTCGAAATCCTCGCCCGCGCCGAACTGGAGGGGGTTGACGAAGACGGTCACCAGCACCCGTCCGGTGGGGCCGACCAGCCGGCGGGCGGCCCGGATGAGACCGGCGTGGCCCCGGTGCAGGGCGCCCATGGTCATCACCACGGCCCGGCGGACGCCGGGTTCGGGAGCGGGCAGGTCGGAGGCGGCGCGCAGCGGGGCGAGCGCGGGGGAATCGGCGGTCACGGTCGACCTCCGGGGTGCCGGGGGTCGTCCGGGTCCCCGTCCCGGGAGCCGGGGGCCCCGGGGTCGTCCGCGTTGCCGGCATCGTCCGCGTTGCCGGCGGCACCCGGGCCGCCGGTGGCCCGGAAGCCCCCGGGAGCGCCCCCGGGGTCGCCGTCGGCCAGCGCGCGGAGCAGCCGCTCGGCGTCCTCCGCCTTCAACGAGCCGTGGGCCAACGCCCGGTCGGCGGTGGTGCGGGCCATCGCCAGGTATCCGGGGAGCGCGTCGGGGGCGTGCGTGCGCAGCTCCGCGACGTGCGCCGCGACCGTGCCCGCGTCACCCCGCGCCACCGGCCCGGTCAGGGCGGCGTCCCCCGAGCGCAGCGCGTTGTCCAGTGCGGCGCCCAGCAGCGGGCCGAGCATCCGGTCGGGTGCCCCCACCCCGGCGGTCCGCAGCAGTTCCAGGGCCTGCGCCACCAGGGTCATCAGGTGATTGGCGCCCAGGGCGAGGGCCGCGTGGTAGAGCGGCCGGGCGGACTCCTCGATCCACTCCGGCTCGCCGCCCATCTCGATCACCAGCGCCTCGGCGGCCGGTCGCAGCTCCGGCGGCGCGGTCACACCGAAGGAACAACCGGCGAGCCGCTGCACGTCCACCGCGGTGCCGGTGAAGGTCATCACCGGGTGCAGCGCCAGGGGCAGCGCGCCGGCGGCGCGCGCCGGGTCCAGCACCGCCGTGCCGTACCGCCCCGAGGTGTGCGCCAGCAGGTGGCCGGGGCGGACCGCCCCGGTGCTCACCAGCCCGGAGACCAGGTCCGGGAGCACGTCGTCGGGGACGGTCAGCAGCACCAGTTCGGCCCAGGCCAGGACCTCGGCGGGATCGGTGCGCGGCACACCGGGCAGCAGCGCCTCGGCGCGCCGTCGGGATGCCTCGGAGACGCCCGAGACGGCGACAGGGCGATGCCCGGCCAGGGCCAGCGAGGCGGCCAGCGGCGGACCGACCCGGCCCGCGCCGACCACGCCGACGGACAGCCGGGCGGGCCGGTCGCCGGCGCGGCGCGCCTCCCCGACGGTGTCGGGGACGCGCCCGTCGGGCGGGCCGTCGGGGCTTCCGGCGGGGGGAGGGATCGTGTTCACGTGGGCCTTCCGTTCCAGTCCGCGAAGGGGTACCGGACGTTCACGGCCATGCTACGGGCGCGCCCCGCCGCCCCGCGCGGGCGGTGCCGGCCCCGGGACGGGGTGCCCGTCAGGAGCCGCCGGCCTGCACCAACCCGCTCTCGTAGGCGAGGACCACCGCCTGGACGCGGTCCCGCAGCTGGAGTTTGGCCAGGATCCGACCCACGTGTGTCTTGACCGTCGCCTCCGAGACGAACAGCTCCGCCGCGATCTCCCCGTTCGACAGGCCCTGGGCTATGTGCACCAGCACCTCCCGTTCGCGGTCGGTGAGCTGGGCGAGCTGCGGCGGCGGGCTCTGCTGCGCGAGCGGCAGCAGGGTCGCGAAGCGGTCCAGCAACCGGCGGGTGGTGGAGGGGGCGACCACGGCGTCGCCGCTGTGCACGGACCGGATCGCCGAGAGCAGTTCCTCCGGCGGCACGTCCTTGAGGAGGAAGCCGGAGGCACCGGCCTTGAGCCCGGTGAAGGCGTATTCGTCGAGGTCGAAGGTGGTGAGGATGAGCACCTTCGGCTCGCCGGGGCCGCCGTCGCCGCCCTGACAGATCCGGCGGGTGGCCTCCACGCCGTCCATGCGGGGCATGCGGACGTCCATCAGCACCACGTCCACCGCGCGCGAACGCAGCACATCCACGGCCTCGACGCCGTCGCCGGCCTCGGCGACCACCTCCATGTCCGGCTGGGCGGCCAGGACCATCTTGAAGCCGGTGCGCAGGAGCACCTGGTCATCGACGAGCATCACGCGGATGGACGGGGGGTCGATCTCGGGGGAGGACATCGCGGTGGCTCTTTCCGGGTGAGCGGTCGGGGGTGTCGTCCGGCAC
>NZ_VKHT01000065.1 GCF_014141535.1 Streptomyces alkaliphilus
CCCCGACACGGAACCCCGCACCGCAGACCCCACCCGGGTGGACCGACACCCACCCGGTGCTCTTCCGCGCGGGTAGAGGCCTGGACGAAGCCGGACGGGTCGCGGCCGCCATCGAGGACCGCCAACGCCTTCTGGACACCGTCACGCGGTATCCGGGTCCCGACCACCCCCACGTCCTGGTCGCCCGGAACAACCTCGCCTGCCGGGGTGGTGTCCCACGTGAACGGCGGGGTGCACCATCGCCTCGTCTCACGCCCGGTTCCGCGCGGGGTGTCCGCCGACGCACAGGGGGCACATCGTGGGGGCGGTGGGTGACGTCGTGCCGGGACGTGGGACGCGGGCACGGCCTTGAGAAGCGCCGCGTCCACCCGGTTCCCCGACCACCGGGCTTTCGACGGGGCCACCGGGGTGGGTCACGAAGAGGGGACGACGCACCGGGGGTCCCGAGGCGGGACTCGGCACGGGATTCCCTCACGTGGCGGTTTGTCGTATCAACGGGAGGCATCCACCGCTGCCCGGGAGTCGGGTTGGTGTAGCAACTGCCCCCACCCGGTTCGGGGGCTGTCGCCTGAGGTCACGTCACAGGTGCGATCCTCCGGACGCGTCGATGCACTGACCCGTGATCCATCGCGAGGCATCGGATGCGAGAAAGGACACGATGTCGGCGACATCCCGGGTGTCGCCGAGCCGGTCGAAAACAGACCACGAGGCGAGCTTTGCCGCCGCTTCGGGAGTGCGACGCTTGGCCGCGTTCATGTCCGTCTCGACGAATCCGGGAGCGATGGCGTTAACGGTGATGCCCCGGTGGCCGACTTCCTTGGCCAGAGCAAGTGTGAAGGTGTTCACCGCGCCCTTGCTCATCGAGTAGACGACCGACTCCGGGTACGCGATGCGGGTGGCCGCTGACGAGACATTGATGACGCGGCCGCCCTCTCGCATCCGCCTGAGTCCCAGCTGGGTGACGAATAACAGGGCCTTGACGTTCACGTCGAAGATGCGGTCGAAGAGCGCGGGCGTCACCTCGTCGATGCGCGCGGATCCGCTGACTCCTGCGTTGCCGACCAGGATGTCGAGGCCGGGGGCCGCTCCCTGCTCGGCCACTGCGGCGTCGAAACGGGCGTACAGCCTCTCGACGTCCCCCGTGGTTCCCAGCTCGGTGCGGATGCCGAAGGCACGTCCACCCCCGTCCCTGATCGTCGCCAGCGTCTCGGCGGCCGCGGCCTCATTGGTGCCGTAGTGGACAGCGACCAGGGCACCCTCACGCGCCAGTCGCAGCGCGATGCTCCTGCCGATACCCCGGCCGGCACCGGTGACCAGTGCCGTTTTCCCCTCCAACCCGCCCATGACCCTTCCCCCCTGAAGCCGGAACGCCAGCATGTGAAAATATACCGAACGGACGGTTCTTTACAACAACTTCGAGGACCTCACCGCACGGTGTCCCACGGTGCGTACCGGCACCGTGCGGAGCAGGGCCCGGAGTCCGCCCCTTCGTGTGCGGCGAGGAGGCGCAGGCCCCGAGGATGCTGCCCACGGAAGCACGGAGCCGGGGGTGGCGGCCCTCGACCCGGTCCGGAGGAGGTGGCGGGAGGAGGTGGCGCGGGACGGGCGGAGCCGGAGAATCCGAGGCCGACCGCGCACCACCGCTGCGTCCGGACCCGCTCTCCTCGCCGCGTACCGCGACGACGATCCCGCCGAGCGTGTCCGTGTACGCCCCTCCCGCGTGGGCCCCCCTCGTGGGAGGGGCGGCAGTCGGTTCTGCGAGGAGGCGTGGGGAAGCACGGAACCCCACCCCGCCCGGTTACCCGGCAGCGGACAGGGGGCGGGAGCGCGCTTTTCCGCCGGGCCCGGCACCGAGCCGCTGCTCCACGGCGCGCAGTCCCGTTCGGCACGCATCCCACCCGGGTCGTCTCCGTGTGACCTGTTGACCGTTGATCCGGCACGACCTCCACCGGCGTGCGGTGGAAGCGGGCCCATCCGTTGCTCCCCGCACCGGCGGCGCGGCGGGGATGAACGTGGACACGACCATCGGCGACTCACTGTCGGCCGGGCCGGCGATACGGAAGGCACCGCCGGTGGCCACGAACCACTCCCGGTCGGCAGCCTTCACCTGCCGGGGCCCCTCTCCCCGGACCTCCTCACCCTCCAAGACCCCCGGGAACGAGCGGGAGGAAACGACGGGAACAGGGGCGGGGTACGGGATCAGGCGTTCCGGCCGGGAGCGCAGAGGTACTCGTGGGCCTCGCCCCCGGAGCCCAGGTCGACGGTGACCCGGTCCCGGACGGCTTCGAGGCCACCGGTGTCACCACGGGACCGGGCATCCGCGGCAACTGTCCGAACGACGGGGCGGAGAGCGATGCGACGCACCTCGGATCCCGACGGCGACCGGGCGGGATCGGTCCACGGGGTCGACCGAGCCACCCGGTCGCGCCCGGGGCCCTTTGCAAACACCGGGCAAGGACACCCGGGCTCCGGTGGGCCGCCCGGACATTCCAGCGACTCGCTGTACCCGTCACCTGTGATGCGGTCCACCGTTCGGAGAGGCGATCAACACCGGGGTGGGCCGCACAGCCTCCGTACCCGGCCCACCGGACACGACATCACGGTGGGCCGGGTACGGACGGTGGGTGTTCAGATGAGTCCCTGGGCCACCATCGCGTCGGCCACGAGCTCGAATCCGGCGATGTTGGCCCCGACCCGGTAGTCCCCCGGGTGCCCGTAGCGTTGAGCCGTTTCGAAACAGGTGTCATGAACGTGCCTCATGATCTCCTCGAGTCGCTGCTCGGTGTACTCGAAGGTCCAGGAGTCACGGGAAGCGTTCTGCTGCATTTCCAGCGCGCTGGTGGCCACCCCACCGGCATTGGCCGCCTTCCCCGGAGCGAAGAGCACCCCGGCTTCCCTGAGCAGTTCGACAGCCCCAGGAGTGGTCGGCATGTTGGCGCCCTCGGCCACCGCCAGGACACCGTTGCGGATGAGCTCACCGGCGTCCCGGGCGGTCAGCTCGTTCTGCGTGGCGCAGGGAAGAGCCACCTCGCAGGGCACCTGCCATACCGGGGCATCGGCCACGAAACGAGCATCGGCACCGCGCCTTTCGGCGTATTCCTCGACCCGGCCACGGGCCTCGCGGACCTCCTTGAGAAGGTCGAGATCCAGGCCCTTGGGGTCGACGACATACCCCCGGGAATCCGAACAGGCGACAACGACCGCGCCCAGGTCCCGGGCCTTCTCGATCGCGTGCAGGGCCACGTTCCCCGCGCCGGAGACGACCACCCGCTTGCCGTCCAAGGAATCACCCCGGGTGGAGAGCATCTGTTGGGTGAAGACGACCAGCCCGTAACCGGTGGCCTCCGGACGCCCCGGAGCACCGCCCCAGCCGATGCCCTTACCGGTCAGGACGCCGGACTCGAAACGGTTGGTGATACGGCGGTACTGACCGAAGAGATAACCGATCTCGCGGGTACCGACACCGATGTCCCCAGCCGGAATGTCCGTGTACTCCCCCAAATGGCGGTACAACTCGGTCATGAAGGATTGACAAAAACGCATGACCTCCGCCTCGGAACGTCCCTTGGGATCGAAGTCACTACCACCCTTGGCCCCACCGATGGGCTTACCGGTCAAAGCATTCTTCAGAGTCTGCTCGAAACCGAGGAACTTGACGATACCGAGATTGACCGAAGGATGGAAACGCAACCCCCCCTTATACGGCCCGATAGCACTATTGAACTCCACACGGAAGCCACGGTTGACGTGGACCCTGCCCCGGTCGTCGGCCCAGGGGACTCGGAAGACGATCTGGCGTTCCGGCTCGCACAGTCGCTCCACGACGGCGGTGTCCGCGTAGTGGGGGTGACGGTCGAGGACCGGTTGCAGGGTCTCCAGCACCTCGCGCACGGCTTGGTGGAATTCCTTCTCACCCGGGTTGCGGCGCAGGACAGCGGCGTACAGCGATTCGATCCGACTCGGCGGCTCCATTCGGTGAAGTATAGAAGGCGTACCGCGGGGCGCCCGGGAAGGGGGTCCGGCGTCCGTGGTTGCCCTTGGCTCCTCCCGGTTCCGGGGGCCGGATCCGCCAGGCGTGGTGGACCGATGTACGGCACGATGTCGGCGGTCGGGACCGGGGGTCGAGAACCGGGTGTGTCCCGGGTCGGCCGATGGCCGCCCGGGATCGGGGCGCCCGGGAGAACCGAGGGTCCGACCGGCCGGGAGCGGGACGGAGGCGATCGGAGTCGCCGGTGTCATATCCGGTGGGCCTGCTCACCCGGCTCCCGGAGATCGCCGGTCGGTGGCCCCGGATACCTCACCCATCTCGTGTCCCGGGCCCGGGAGGGTGGTCGGTTCCTCAGGTCCGGGTTCACGGGGCCCTTGATCCAAGCGGTAGGGCGGGTGGGCATCGGTCATGAGGGCCACGTAGGCCGCGACCCTCAGAACCCACCGGTTGAGACCGATGATCAGGTCGAACAGGCCTCGTGGATAGACGGCGGTGAAGGCGACGGCGATGATCGCGAAGAACGCGAGCAGGGTGATGAGGCCCGGCGGGGAGAACTGTTCCCCACCGCTCGGCGGGGCCGTCAGGATTCCCACCACGAGGTAGTGGGGGATGGCCAGCAGCCACCACTTGACCAGCACCAGACCGCGTGAGAGCCGCTCGGGGAATTCGATGGTCAGGCGTGCGGGGTACTCGGGTCGGACGCCGAGGGAGAAGGGAGGGTAGCGGTCGGTCGCGAAGGCGCCGGTGGTGTAGTAGGCGACTCTCCAGGTCCATCGGAGGACTCCGAGGTTGAAGTCGAAGAGGGGGCGGGGGTAGCGGGTGGTGAACAGGATGGCGAAGAAGGCGATCACGGTCACGACCACGAAAGCGGTCCACAAGAAGGCCAACAGGAAGTAGTGCGGGATCAGCAGCAGCCACTTGACGAGCCACAGCCAGCGGGAGAGTGACTCGTCGGGGTCGGCCTCCACTCGCACGGGAAAGGCAGGGGGATTTTTCGCTGTTGCCTGCATGTGCTCCGCTCCTGCCGGTGAGGGGCACCGATGGGGGCGTGGGAACGCGGCCTCGTTCGGCGCGCTCCCTCCGGGTCGCCGGTGCCGGGTTTCCGTGTCCCGGCCGGGGTGGGGCCGAGCCGGTTCCGGGTGTCCTCTCCGCCGCCGGCGAAACAAGGGGGTCACTGATGCGCGGAGTCCTCCGGGGTCTGTGTGCGCACCGGTCGGGGCGGGTACCCGGGCCCGGGGTGAGGAGGTCGATACGGATGACGGTGGTCATCGATCCCCGGCGCTACGACGCGGTGCTCTTCGACCTCGATGGTGTGGTCACCGATACCGCCTCGGTGCACGCCGGTGCGTGGCGCCGCCTTTTCGACGAATATCTGGCGCGGCGTGCCGGAGAGGGAGATCGGAACGGGAGTCCGCGGGGGTTTTCCGAGGAGGACTACCACCGTTGTCTGGACGGTGTGTCCCGGTACGACGGGATGGAGCGGTTCCTGGCCTCGCGGGGTATCCGGCTGCCCCGGGGCGCTCCGGGGGACGGGGAGGACGCGGAGACCGTGTGTGGGCTCGGCAATCGGAAGGACCGGTGGTTGCGCGGGGAACTGGCACGGCGGGGGGTGGCCGTTTTCGACACCACTGTGGCGTTGGTGCGCGAAATCCGGCGGGCCGGCCGGGGGTGGCGGTGTTCTCCGCCAGTCGTCACTGCGGCGAGGTACTCGATGCGGCGGGCCTCGGGGATCTGTTCCCGGTGCGGATCGACGGGGTGGTGGCCGAGCGTCTTGGTTTGGCGGGCAAACCGGACCCGGCGATGTTGCTGGAGGCCGCGCGTCTTCTGGGCGCGTCTCCCGGGCGGTGTGTGGTCGTGGAGGACGCGGAGGCGGGCGTGGAGGCGGGAAGACGGGGTGGTTTCGCCCTGGTGATCGGGGTGGACCGATCCGACCACGGGAGAGCGCTGTTGCGGTGCGGCGCCGATGTGGTGGTCGGGGACCTCTCGGAGGTCCGAATCGATGGATGACCTCGTGGCGCGGGTGGGAGTGCCCGCTGTCACAGCGGGAAGCGGACGGTTGCGCCGGGACGCAGTTCGGCCGTTTGCCCCCGGCAGATGACACGAACGGGTTGGTGGGAGCCGTCGGTCGAGCCGACCTCGACCCGGTCGCCGTTGATGCGCAACCGCAGGAAGTGTTCGCGATAGCGGAGATTGATCTCCAGGGTCCCCAGGGCTTCGGGCCAGAAGGGGTTGAGCGCGAGGTGGCCGCCGCGGGTTTCCAGGCCGGAGAAACACCGTTGGAGCAGGTCGACGCTTCCCGCCATGGCCCCCAGGTGGACGCCCTCGGCAGTGGTGCCGCCCTGGATGTCGACGATGTCCGACTCCAGGGCCCGGAAGAAGAAGTCGACTGCGCGTTCCCGGTGGGCGCGGGCCAGGACCCAGGCGTGTACGACGGCGCTGAGCGTGGAGCCGTGGGAGGTTCGGGCGAGGTAGTGGTCGATGGTGCGGGGGATGGTGTCGGGGTCGAGTGGATAGCCGAGGCGGGCCATGAGGGGGAGCAGTTCGTCCGCCGTCAGGAGGTGGAAGAGCATCAGGGCGTCCGCCTGTTTGGATGCCCTGTAGCGGTTCACGGTGTCGCCCTCGGCCTCCAGGATCCGCTCCAGGCGGTGGATGTCGCCGTAGCGGCTCCGGTACGCCTCCCAGTCCAGTTCGGCGAGTTCGCCGTAGCCCTCGAACTGGGAGATGACACCTTCGTGGAAGGGGATGAACATCCGATGGGTGATGTCCTTCCAACGGGCTCTCTCGGTGGGGTCCAGGCGCAGTCGTTCGGAGAGTTCTCCGCGTTCGCGGGCGGGTAGCGCCGCGTATGCCTCCATCGCCCACGACAGTGCCCGGACGGCCATGACGTTGGTGTAGGCGTTGTTGTCGATGCCCCCTGACTCCGCTCCGGGGTAGCCGGTGTGGAACTCGTCGGGACCCATCACGCCGCGGATGACGTACCGATCGTGGTCGGGGTCGAGGACGGCGAGGTCTCCCCAGAACCGGGCGATTTCCAGGAGCATCTCCGCGCCGTGGTGGATGAGGAACTCGCGGTCGCCGGTCACCTGGTGGTATTGCCACACGTTGTGGGCGATGGCGAGGCCGATGTGGTGCTGGCGAGCGCTGGTGTCGGGCAGCCAGCGGCCGGAGCGGGGGTTGAGGTGGAACTGTTGGCTTTCCTCCCGACCGTCGCTGCCGGACTGCCAGGGGTACATGGCCCCGATGTGTCCGGCGCGGCGAGCCGCTGCCCGGGCCTCGTCCAGGCGACGGTGACGGTAGCGCAGCAGGGCCCGGGTGAGGTCTGGCAGCCGGAGATTCAGGATGGGGAAGACGAGGAGTTCGTCCCAGAAGACGTGGCCCCGGTACGCCTCACCGTGCAGACCCCGGGCGGGAACCCCGACGTCCAGGTCGGCGGAGTGGGGAGAGATCGTCTGCAGAAGGTGCAGCAGGTGCAGCAGAACGATGCGCCGGGTGTCGGGGTGACCTTCCACCGTGATCCGGAAACGTTCCCACAGGTGTCGCCACGCCTGTTCGTGGTCGGCCAACAGATCGTCGAGGTGTCGGTCCCCGGCCAGTCCGCGGAGTGCCTCGTCGGCCGGGGAGGAGATCGCGTGGTCCCGCCCGGTGACCACGGTCACGGTCTTCTCCAGGGTGACCGGGCGGCCCGGGGTGGCTTCCGCGGTGAGATCGAGGGCGATGCGATCGGGGGCGCTGCGCAGTCGGATGGTCGCGGGGATGGGCTCGGAACCCTGTACCAGTGCGGTGCGGGCCGCCATCGCCAAGGGAATGGCCGACCGGTTGGTCCTCATCTCCAGTAGGACGCAGTCGGGGGCCGGCCCGCTGGTGCCCACCGGTTCCAGGTGGGTGTCGGCGAGGTCGCGGTAGCGTTCGACGAGGGTGTTGCGAACCCGACCGTCGAGCTCGGAGCGGAACCGCAGGCGCCCCGACCAATTCTCGGGTGTGATCACGACCTCCTGGAAGCAGAGGTGGTGGTGACGCATGTGCACCAGGCGGCGTTGGGTGACGGTGGTGACCCGGTTTCGGTCGTCCCGGTAGCGCAGATGTCGGGTGAGGACGGCTCGGCGCAGGTCCAGGGTCTGATGGTGTTCGAGGAGGTGAACGGTGTCGATGTCGAACCACGGTCCGTCGTCGATCCGGAAGGTGACGGCGGGCCAGTGCGGGAGATTGACCAGGCACTCGTTCTCCACCGTGCGGCCGGCGACTCGGGAGGCCAGCCGGTTGTACACGCCGGCGACGTAGGTGCCCGGGTAGTGGGCGCCGCCGGGCCGGGCCTCCGGGGGAGCTCCCCGGGTGGCGAGGTACCCGTTACCCACGGTGCACAGCGCCTCCCGGAGGGGCTCGTCGGCGGGGTCGTACCCCTCGTAGCGCAGCAGCCATTCGTCGTCGGGGCGTCCCGTCACCGGTCACCCACCCTCTCTCGGGGTCGAAGGGGAGTGTTGTCCGTTGTCCGGCGTCGCCGGGCGGGATGGCCCGGTCGATCACCCGGTGATGTCCAGCACCTCCTCGATGCGACGGCGCGGCGTCACCGGGCCGAGGGGGCCGTGCCCCAGCCGGAGCACCATCTGCACGGTTCCGTCCCCGGGAAGGGAATCGGAGATCTCCCGGCGCAGGTCGGGCCATTCCAGGGGGTGGGTGACCGGGAGGGCGGAGAGGCCCTCCCGGGTGGCCCGCAGCAGCACCCGTTCCATCGCCTGTCCCGCCCTCAGCCAGTGAAGGGGGGCGTCCTCGGGCATCGTCAGGAGGGCGAGACGGGGGTTCTCCTCGAAGCCGGTGGTTCCCAACGGCGCGGTGACGCGTCCGGCCGCGTAGTCCCGCAGGGGTGCCCCTCCGGCGGTGGGTCGGGGGCCGAAGGCGTAGTCGGGTATGCCGTCGGCCTCCGTCCCGGTGACGGAGGTCCGGGGACGGGTCCAGCGCAGCAGTTCCTCCCGTCGTCCGGGGTCGGCCGCGTTGCGGTGCTCCGCCAGGGCCGAGAGGCGCAGCACCAGATCGCGTTCGGGTGCGTCCGCGAAGACGAGAGCCGCTCCTTCCGCGGACGCCTCGGTTCGCAGGAGGGTTCGCGCGTCCTGCGGGATGTCGGTGTCCCAGAAGGGGTAGCGGCTGGTGTGGCGTTCGAAGAGGGCCGGGTGCAGGTCCCCGGGGGTGCCGTCGCTTTCCCGTCCGTTGACGGGGCTTTCCCCCGATGTGAGACGGACCCGGGCGAGCAGGTCGGGGTCCTCGGGATGGGGCAGGAGGGAGACCTCCGGGCGCAGACCGCGGGCGACCGCCGCCACCCTGAGGTTGAACAGCGCGGCCCCGCACCCCATGTGCAGTTCGCGGGCATCCGGGTCCATGTGCGGCAGGCCGCGTTCACGGTCCGCGCGGAGGGCGAACTCCCGCCCCGATCGCGAGTAGGCGAAACGCCATGGTTGGGCGTTGTAGAGGGAGGGTGCCAAAGACGCCTCCCGGACCATGGCTTCCGCGATCGTGTCCTTCATGGCGGCCCGCCCGGGTGGATCGGCAGGCGCCCGCTGCCGGGCACCGTCGTACGTGTCCATCGTGCCCCGGCCCGTGGGGACCCGCGACCCGGAGGCCCTCCCCGGGGTGGGGTCGCGGGAGGGGGAAACCCGACGCAGCATGGGAGGCGGGGTGACGGTGGCCGGAGCACCCTTCGGAAGCGGTGGGCCGGCGGGACTGCGTACCGGTGGCCCGGCGAGCCGGTCGTGTCCCTCCTCGGGAGTGGTGGGAGGTGGTGCCGTGATCCGGGTGGTGGCGGTTTTCCTGCTGTTCGCCCATGGCCTGGTGCATTTCGCGATATGGGGGTCGCGAAGCGACCCCGAACGTCCCCCGCCGTTCCGCCCCGACCGTTCCGCGCCGCTGTCGGCTGTCGGGGTGCCCGAGGGCGCCGTTCATCGGATGGCGGTGACCCTGGCGGTGGTGACGGGGTTGTTGAACTGGTTGGCCGCGGTGTGGTTGGCCGTGGGGTCCGACCGGTGGGCCGGCGCCGCGGTGGGGGCCGCGGTGTGCGGACCGGTGCTGAAGACGGCCTGGTTCAACCCCTGGCTGTCCGCGGGGGTCCTTCTGGATCTCGGTCTCCTGGTGGCCGTGGCCCAACGGTGGCCGGCGGCCCTGGGGTGACAGCGATGCCGGGGGGTGGCAAGCACAACGGGAGTGGACCGACACACGGGCGAATCGATGAAGGCGGGTGAAAGAGATGCGAGCTCTGGTGTATCACGGGCCGGGTGAGTCCTCCTGGACCACCGTGCCCGATCCCGATGTCCGGGATCCCGGTGACGCCGTGGTGCGGGTGGATGTCACCACCATCTGCGGCACCGATCTGCACATCCTCAAGGGGGATGTGCCGGAGGTGGAGCCGGGCCGCGTTCTCGGTCACGAGGCCGTGGGAGAGGTGGTGGAGACGGGACCGGAGGTGCGGACGGTCCGGCCCGGGGACCGGGTGCTGGTCTCCTGCATCAGCGCGTGCGGGCGGTGTCGGTACTGCCGCGAGGCCGCCTACGGGCAGTGTCGGGGTGGTGGTGGGTGGGTGCTGGGACACACCATCGACGGCACCCAGGCCGAGTTCGTCCGCGTTCCCTTCGCCGATCTTTCCCTCCACCCCTTGCCGGGCGCGGTGCGCTCGGAGGACGCGGTGTTGCTCTCGGACATCCACCCCACCGCGTACGAGGTGGGGGTCCTCAAGGGAGGAGTGGCTCCGGGGGACACGGTGGTCGTGGTCGGTGCCGGACCCATCGGGCTGGCGGCGATCGTCGCGGCCGGGCTGTTCTCCTCAGGACGCGTCGTCGTCGTGGACCCGGCGGCGGGTCGGCTGCGGGCGGCCCGGGAGGTGGGAGCCGACGTGGTGGCCGATGCCGCGGAGGAGCCGGAGCGACTGATCGACGACGTGACCGGGGGGATGGGGGCGGACGTGGCGATCGAGGC
>NZ_VKHT01000650.1 GCF_014141535.1 Streptomyces alkaliphilus
GGAGTGCGACGTGCGGATGACGGCCGACGGTCATCTGGTGTGCGTGCACGACCGGCGCGTGAACCGGGTCCCCCGGCCGAAGGGCGCGGTCCGATCGCGGTGATCGCGCACCGGGGCGCGTCGCGGTACGCCCCCGAGCACACGCCGGCGGCGTACCGGCGGGCCATCGCGGAGGGTGCGGACGCGTTGGAGTGCGACGTGCGGATGACGGCCGACGGTCATCTGGTGTGCGTGCACGACCGGCGCGTGAACCGGGTCTCCGACGGGCGCGGGGCGGTCTCGGCGATGGAGTTGGCGGAGCTGTCGGAGCTGGATTTCGTCTCCTGGAAGGCACCCGCCGAAGACCTGCCGGAGGAACCGGATCGGGAGGACGAGGGGGAGCGGGGGGTGCTGACGCTGGACCGGCTGCTGCGGCTGGTGACGGAGGCGGACCGGCCGGTGGGATTGTCGATCGAGACGAAGCAGCCCTCGAAGTGGCGGGGCGAGGTGGAGCGTCGTCTGGTGGAGGCGCTGGATCGGTGTCCGATACCGGGACCGGTGCGGGTGATGAGTTTCTCGGCACGTTCGTTGCAACGGACCCGGGCGCTGGCCCCGGGGCTGCCGACGGTGTACCTGATGCACTTCCTGCTGCCCCGGCACCGGGGCGGACGGCTGCCGGTGGGTGCCTCGATCGCGGGGCCGTCGATCCGGGTGCTGCGCCGGGATCCGGGGTACGTGGCGCGGGCTCGGGCGGCCGGGCACCGGGTGCACGTGTGGACGGTGGACGAACCGGCGGACGTGGATCTGTGCGTGCGGCTGGGGGTGGACGCGATCATCACCAACCGGCCGGGGGAGGTGCGGGAGCGGCTGGGCCCGATCGCGGGGCCCGACGGGTCCGCGGGGCCCGAGGGGGCACAGCCGTGACGACGGCGCGTCCCGGGGCGCCGGTGGGGGCGCGACCCGGAGGAGGAAACGGACCGAATCGGACACGTTCGGGCGGAGTGATCGGACCGAAATGAACAATAGGTGGACGATGAGGTTTTTGTTTGCCTACGCTCCGCGGGGTGGCCGGTTCGAATCGATTCCGCTCGGTTCCGGCCACGAGGGAACGTAACGAAGCCGGCACCGGATCCGGCAGGGTCGGTTTCCCGGCATCGGCGAAAGGGCACGACTCGGGTGGCGTGGGGTAAGGAGGTATCGGGGGTGGCAACGGTGGTCACACAGCACGTGCCGGCGTCCGCGTCCGTGTCGGTACCCCACGGCCCATCGGGCCCGGGGTTGGCGCGGCGGAGGATGCGGCGGGATCTGCGCACGGCCGGGGTGCCGGAGGCGGTCGTCGACGACGCCGTCCTGGTGCTCACGGAACTTTTGAGCAACGCCTGCCGGCACGCCCGGCCGCTGGAGGGCGAGCGGGTGCGCGCGACCTGGCACCACGACCGCGCCGGCGAGGTGACGGTCTCCGTCACCGACGGCGGCGGCCCGACCCTGCCGCGCACGGCGGCCCCATCGATCTCCGCCCGGGGCGGTCGGGGTTTGACGATCATCGGTTCGCTGACCCGGGACTGGGGTGTCCTGGAGGGTGATCCGTCCGGGGGCGTCACGGTCTGGGCGGTGCTTCCCGCGCACGCCCGTTAGGCTCGGCCGGACTCCGTCCGCACCGAGATCCGAGAGAGCCGCTCCGCATGGCCAAGAAGCGCCGCCCCCAGAAGTCCACCGGCACCGCGCAGCGCACCGGCGGGGAGATCCCCGTCGTCGGCGCGCGGGAGCCCTGCCCCTGCGGCTCCGGCCGCCGCTACAAGGCGTGTCACGGCCGGGAGGGCGCGAAGGCCGCGGCCGAACTCGTCCGTCGCCCCTTCGAGGGGCTGCGCGGGGAGTGCGACTGGGTGGCCCTGCGCGAGTTGGTCCCCGCCGCGACGGTGGAGCTGCGGCTGCGGGACGGGCTGCCCGCGGGCGTGCCCTCCCTGACCCTGGCCACGGTGCTGCCGATGGCGTGGCCGGCCCTGCGTCGCGACGACGGTTCCGTGCTGATCGCCCTGCAGAACGACACGCCGACCGGCGACCTGAGCCGGGACCTGGCCGAGGTTCTGCTGCGCGCCCTGGAGGGCAAGCCTGGTGAGCCGGTGACGCCCGCTTCGGGTGCCTCCGATGGGCCGCGCCTGCAGGACCTGCTGGACCCGGAGGCCCCGTTCGAGCCCCGGGTGCACCCCGGTTTCGAGTTCTGGCTGGACGACGCGCAGGCGGCGACCGGCCCGGTGGCCGCCTCGCTGGAGCGGGCCAACGAGGCCGCCGTGCCGACCGCGCGGCTGGCGGGAGTCGAGGCGGCCTACTGGTGCGAGGTGCCGGGCCGCAACCACCTGCGCTGGGTGATGCCGCACGAGGAGGACACCCTGCTCGACGCGTTGGCCCGGCTGCACTCCGCCGGGACGTCGGGGCTCGGCGAGGGTACCCGGCTGGTGGGCTCCTTCCGGGCCCACGGCCTGACGGTGCCGGTGTGGGACCTGCCGTCCTCGATGGGTGCCGAGGAGTGCGAGAAGCCCGCCGCCTCCTTCGGCGAACGGCTGTCCGAGGCGCTGGCGCAGACGTCCCCGCTGACCGCCGAGGAGCGGCGCGCACGCAGCGGCCTGACCAACCGTCAGGTCACCCTGAACTGACCGAACCCCCGCCACGAGTCCTCAACCACCTTGTGGGAAAAGGGTGTTGATGTTGGGGCGGCGCGCGGGGAAAGCGCGTCCGGGGCGTCGGGAAACCGCGAACCGCTCCCCCGGTCTCCTGTGATTCGACTCACAGGAGGCCGGTAACGGCTGTCAGGGGGCCCGGGTTCGGCCGTCCGTCGTCCCGCGGGATTTGCTAATCGCCGAGGAGTTGTTACCTTTCAGTTGAGCCCGGTCGCTGGTGCATCCCCCGTCGCCAGCGGCCGGGTTCCTCGGTGTTGGGAGCCGTCGCGTTCCGCCCGGCCCCGCAGGCCCCCGGGGAACGCCTCGAGGACCCGTGGGACTCACGAGGACCCCCGCCCGGCCGCGGCCCGGGCGCTCCCCCACG
>NZ_VKHT01000651.1 GCF_014141535.1 Streptomyces alkaliphilus
CCCATGGCCCGCCCCGACCGGACGGTAGCCGAGGGGGACGGGCCACGGAAACGCGGGAAGACGGGTGCCGAGAGCGCTCAGCTCCCCGCGGGCACCTCATGGGTACCGATCAGGTGAGCCCGCCCGATCGCGTGGAACCGCAGCATGAAACCCACCTGCGCGGGGGTCGCGTCCGCGCCCGGTCCCAACTTCTCGGCGTCCACCGCGTAGACCGTGAAGACGTAGCGGTGCGGGCCGTCCCCCGCGGGCGGGGCCGCCCCGCCGAAACCCCGCGTGCCGTAGTCGTTGCGCACCTGCACCGCGCCGGCGGGCAACCCGTTCCCGTCCCCCGCCCCGGCACCCGCCGCCAGCGAGGTCACCGACGCCGGGATATCGAAGACGGACCAGTGCCAGAAACCGCTCCCGGTCGGGGCATCGGGATCGAAGCACGTCACCGCGAAGCTCTTCGTCCCCTCGGGAAAGCCCTCCCACCGCAACTGCGGCGAGGTGTCCTCGCCATCGAGGAGCTGGGACGGCTTCAGGGGGCCGCCCTCCACGAGGTCATCACTCACCACCGTGAAGGACGCCACCGGTGGATGGAAATCGTGGGGGAGCGGGGGCCGCTTGGCCTCGACCATCTTCAACCTCCTGTGATCGGCCGGGGGGCATCCCACCCGCCGGCGCGGAAACCCCGGGACCGTCGGCCCGGTGACCGGCCGCTGTGTCCCGGTGACAGCATGGGTCCGTGATACCAGGAAGAACGTCGCCCGGTCCCGTGAACCGGGGCGCCCCCCAGTCCCTCGCTCCCCGGCGGTTCGTCGTCGGACGGACCCCTTCGTCCCGCCCCCTGCCCCTGCTGCCGGCGCTCATGCTCGCCCTGGTGCCGATGCTGCTGGCGTTGCTGACGGGATGTGGGCCGGAGACCACGTCCCCGGGCGCCGACGGCACCGGCCGGGACACGGTCGAACGGACGACGGGAGCCCCCGACCGGGCCCCGTCCGGCATGGACACGGTGAAGGTCACCGACCTGCCACCGGAGGCCCACCGCACCATCGAACTCATCGATGCCGGTGGCCCCTTCCCCTACGACAAGGACGGCAGCCGGTTCGGCAACCACGAGAAACGGCTGCCGATCCACTCCGACCGCGCCCACTACCGCGAGTACACGGTGGACACCCCCGGCCTCAACCATCGCGGTGCGCGCCGCATCGTGACCGGCGCGAGCGGCGAGATGTACTACACCGACGATCATTACGAGACATTCCGAGCGGTGATCCGATGACGACCCCCAGCACACTCCCCGAACCGTTCGGGGCCGGCCTGACCGCTCTGCTGCGCGGTGATCTCCCGGCGGACCTGTACCGCCTTCCGCCCCTTCCCGAGGACGACGGGGAGCCGGCCCTTCCCACCGGGGTACGGCACGGGGCCGAGGAGACGGGATGGAGGGTTCTGCCCTTCCGCCCTCCGGCCGGTGGATCCGGCGGAGGAACGGGTGAGGCCGGTGCCACGGACCCGGAGGGGCCGGAGGGGACCAAGCAACTTCTGCTGGGTGAGTTCGCCGCGGCCTTCGACTTCCCCTCGGGTACGGGGCGGAACTGGGACGCGCTCTCGGACCTCCTCACGGATCTGTCCTGGCTCCCACCCGCCCGGGGGCGCCTGATGGTGGCGCCGACATGGAGCGGGTGGCGCGCGTGCGACGCCGGGACCGTGGACACCGCCGAGGAGATCCTCCGCGAGGCCGTGGCGTACTGGAGCGCAAGACCGGTGCCGTTCGCGGCGTTGCTGGGCTGAACCCCGGCCCCCGGCCCCCGCCCGACGGCGGGGGCCGGCAGGGTGAAAGGGCACCTTCTCCCGGTAACCGGAACGGAAAAGGGGAGGGAACCCGAGGGAACGGGAAGCACGAGGAGAGGAGCGGGGCGACGTGGCACGACCGTACGGCACCACCGGACAAGGCGATGAGGACAGCCGGGACCTCCCCGGCGGGGCGGCGGGGAGTGTTCCTCTCGCCGCCGACCGGGCCGCGACATCTCCGGGAGGAAGCGGTCCGCGCTCCGCGGGGCGCCTGCCCCGGGCCTTCCTCGACCGCCCCGTCACCGAGGTGGCCCCGGAGCTGCTCGGCGCGATCCTGGTGCGCAACACCCCGGACGGGGCGATCGCGGTGCGGCTCACCGAGGTCGAGGCCTATGGGGGAGGCGACGACCCCGGCTCGCACTCGTACCGGGGACGCACGGCCCGCAACGCCTCGATGTTCGGACCGCCCGGTCACGCCTACGTGTACTTCACCTACGGGATGTGGCACTGCCTGAACATCGTGTGCGGGCCGGTCGGTCATCCGAGCGGAGTGCTCCTGCGTGCGGGCGAGGTGGTCGAGGGCGGGGAACTCGCGGTGGCCCGGCGCCCCCGGGCCCGCGCCCATCGGGACCTCGCCCGGGGGCCGGCCCGTCTCGCCACGGCACTCGCGGTGGATCGGGAGCTGGACGGAACGGACGTCTGCACGATGGTCACCGGCCCGGGGAAGGCCTCCCCGTTGGAGTTGTGGAGGGCGTCGGACCCCCCGCGCCCCGATGCGGTGCGACGTGGGCCGAGGACCGGGGTGGGGGGCGCGGGAGCCGCCCGGCCGTGGCGGTTCTGGATCGACGGCGATCCCAGTGTCAGTCCCTACCGCGCCCACCAACCCCGGCGTCGAACCGGTTCGTCGGCAGGGGTTGACACGGACCCTCGGAGTCCGTAATGTTGGTCGAGTCGCCTGGAGGCGGCTCCCCGAAGGATCTCTTCGAAGAAGGGTCCGGGAGCGTCTCCGAAGACACACCTACCTCACAGGATGAAGACTCCGGATGGAGTCGATTTCGTGACGCCTCTTTCGGTTCGTGAGAGCTGATTTGGGAGCACGGGGGAACATCCGCTAAGGTTGGAAACACCGAAGGGAAGCGCCCGGAGGACGAACCCGCCGAATGGTGGGGGAAGTTCCGAAGGAAGCGTCCGTTCCTTGAGAACTCAACAGCGTGCCAAAAGTCAACGCCAGATATGTTGATACCCC